>DHKM01000035.1:32710-166980 GCA_002404835.1 Caryophanales bacterium UBA4694
GAACAGTCGATCCGTGAAATCTATCTGAAGCCTTTCGAACTTGCCGTAAGAAAAGGCGGAGCCCACAACGTCATGACGGCCTTCAGCCGTGTCGGTGTGGTCTGGTCCAGTGCCCACAGAGGTCTGATGACCGATGTTTTGAGAGGCGAGTGGGGAATGGATGGTTTTGCCATCACCGACTACACCACGACCGGTGCTGCCACCACTGCCCACAGCAGAACCACCTATGATCCTTATCTTGCCGTCAATGCCGGAACCGATACGTTCGATTCTTCCGGTTCCGAATCCCAGTATGTCTATCTGTACCGTCTCAACTATGAGAAGGATCCGGAGATGGTCTGGAACATGAGAGAAGCCTGTCATCGTATCCTTTATGTCGTCGGAAATTCCGCTGCCATGAACGGCATGAGCAAAGGCACCATCGTCATTCCGATCATGGGATGGTGGCAGATGGCTTTGATCGATGGCATCATCTATTCTTCCGTCCTGTTTGTCATCTTCTTAGCTTTGGCTATCGTTAGTCAGCGCAAGTACAAGAACAACCTACTTACTTTGGTGGGTTCCGTCGAAACCAAGGAGGACAAGAAAAATGAGAAGTAGAAAGAATAGACTTACCAAAGCCGGACTTCTATTTGTCATGGCAGGAATGCTTTCTTCCTGCGACTATTCCGATTTCTCCCTGTTCGGATTCTTCTATCACCGCTATATCGATAACCTCGAAAACAGCTACAAGAAGCCGGGGACCAATACCGGCAATTCCAATAGCGGAAACAATTCCAATGCCGGTTCCTCTTCTACGGAACCTGTCGTCAAGGATTTCGCTCCGCAGGCCTATTCCATGAGCAGGGAAGAGACTATCGACAAAGGAAAGCTCGAGATCTATCAGCAGTTCACTCTCGTAAGCCAAGAGCGTTATGCCCTCACCTATTACTCGAGACTTGTTACCGGTGACACAGCCAAAACCTATGAGTATTATTCCGGTGTCGGTACCTATGAGAGAAGCGGAAACACCGTCACCATCAACTATGAAGCCAATGTCTTTGCCGATGAGAAGGAGAAGACTTCCTTCTCTGTCGGAACGACGGAGGAAATCCGCAAGAAGAACGTCGAATCTGCCTTTAAGTCTGCGCTCAATACCATCGCCCTGAACAAGGACGGAAGCTTCGCCTTCGGTACCCAGGCCGATGATTCTACACTCTTTACGGGATTGTCTACAGCCAATACCTATTATGCCGAACTTGACAATCCGCGTCCTAGTTACAATGTCATCACCTTGATCGACGATACCAATTACTTCATCTCCTCCTTCAGCAAGGACAGCAAGGATCCGGAGACTCCGGTCTCTGCCTTGATCGGTCTTGGCACCTACAAGACCTATGACATCAAGGATGAATCCATCCATGGCCAGTATGAGACGGTCCGTTTCGATAAGGGACATGGTTACATGTTCGCCATGAACGGAACCAGCCCGATGAAGTTCGACCTGAACGAAGCCGACGGTATTTCCACCTGGTATACCCAGACCTTCAACGGAACCCGTTCGATGCGTGTCACCAAGGAAGGCTATTATTATTCCGTAGAAAGCGGACTGGAGAAATACGATGTCACCATCGGTAAGCATTCCTATGAGGTCTTGAAGACCGATGTCGATAGTGATCCGGAGACTCCGGTCGAGAAGCAGAAGTTCTTCAGCCTCAAGGGTCTTAAGAACGACGCCTTCACTCTGGATATCTACAAGGACGGGACCTATAAGTTCTGCTTCACCACCTACAATGCCGAAGAGGAAGGTAGTTGGAAATACGATGAGGCAACCGACAGTCTTATCCTTACTGCCAAGAAGGACGACAAGGAGAAGATCAATACCTTTGTCAAGGATGCTGAATCCGGAAACTACAAGGTCAACTACGTCTCTTTGAAGAGCGAACAGATGAGTCAGGAATTTGTCATCGACAGTCAGTCCTGGTCTGATGCCTTCGGAAGCAAGTCCTTGGGTAAGTTCCTGGGTAGCGTCAATTCCAACATCGCTCTGGAGATCTTCGACAACGGAAACTATGTCTTCAGCTATATCGATGCTTCCAAGAACATCAACTTCAGCGAGAAGGGTGCCTGGAGCTATGACGCCAAGAAGGATGAGGTCGTTCTGACTCTGGATGACAAGACCAACACCATTTCCAAGAAGGAAGACGGAAGCTATGTCTGTGACTATGTCGCCAAGGCCAATGCCGGACTGACCCAGACTTTCGTTCTGACCGGAGAACAGTTCAAGAAGACCTTCCCGGTTGTTCTGGATACCTTGAAGGGAGAGAAGAGCGACAAGTTCACCTTTGCCATCTTCTCCAATTCCACTTTTGCCTTCGCCTATGAGATCCAAAACGGTGATAATATCTTTACCGGAAAGGAAGAGGGAAGCTATGTCTATGATGAAACCAAGGACTCTGTGACCTTCACGACCCACAACAAGGAAAACGTCATGGCCTTGTCTTCCGACGGACTTAGCTACAAGCTCGAGTATGTTTCCTATAAGAATGCCGCACTTTCTCAGACCTTCACCATGGACAGAATCAGCTTTGGCAAAGTCTTCAAGAAGGATATCCTGACTCTCTCCGGACAGAAGTCCCAGGATACCAAGATGCACTTCTATTCCGACAACACCTATACGTTTGCCTTCTCCGCCAACGGATTCCAGGTCAATGAATCCGGAACCTACGTTTATGACAAGGAAAACGACCGCCTTGCCCTTACCTGCCAGGATAAGGTCAACTACACCACCCTCAACGAAGACGGAAGCTATACGCTTGAATACATCTCCAAGAGGAGTGCCCAGATGAACCAGACCTTCATCCTCACTCTTTCCGATATGAAGTCCTCCTTTGCCGTTGAGGCACTGAAGATGAACGGAGCCAGCGGAAAACCGATCGACATCTATGTCTATTCCAACCACTCCTATCTCTTCAGCTTTGCGGCCAACGGGTTTACCGTTACCGAGGAAGGAAGCTGGGATTATGATTCTACAAATGACCGGGTCCTTTTCCTTCACAACAAGACGGTGAACTATCTGAAGAAGAACGGCGGAAACTACACCATGGATTATGTCTCCGACAGAAGTTCGAGCCTTACCCAGTCCTATTCCATCACGGAAGCTGAGTTCAGGAAGTCATTCCCGACTCAGCTGGTCGAGCTTTCCGGAAAGAAGAACGCATCCATCAAGTTCTACTTCTATTCCAACGGTACCTATTGCTTCTACTGGAACAATCCGCAGAGACTTATCCAGGAATACGGTGTCTATCAGTATGATGCATCCACTTCTACCTTGAACCTCTTCTGCAAGAATACGAAGAACACTCTCGTCAAAAACGAAGATGGTAGCTATACGCTTACCTATCAGACAAACCTCAATGCCGGACTCAATCAGGAATTCAGTCTGACCAAAGAGGAATTCGAGTCGATCATCGCTTAAAAGCAAACAAAAAGCATTTCCAATCCTGATTCGGATGCGGAAATGCTTTTTTGTTTGCAATTTGTTTTCAGGAAAGAAGGAACTTGATGTCGTCATCGGATAGAGAGGAGACGCCTCCGTTTCCTTCCACGATTTCGTCGTAGAGGTCTTTCTTCTGCTTCTGAAGGCTGAGTACCTTTTCTTCGACGGTATCGCGCATGATAAGACGCAAGACGGTGACCGGCCTTGTCTGACCGATTCTGTGGGCTCTGTCGGTTGCCTGGTTTTCGGCCTGCGGATTCCACCAGGGATCGAGGTGGATTACGGTATCAGCACCGATGAGGTTGAGTCCGACGCCTCCGGCTTTGAGGGAGACTAGCATCACCTTGATGTCGTCCTTGGTGTTGAAGTCCTCGCAGAGAGAGAGTCTATCCTTGGCCGAAGTGTCTCCGGTGATGACTCCCGATTGGATGCTCTCTTCGTCAAGAAGGCTTTTCAGGTCGAGGAGTGCGCTCTTGAAGGAGGAGAAGATGATGGCTTTGTGTCCGTTTTCGATGTTCTCCCTGACTAGGTCTACGGTGTATTCGAGCTTGGTGCTGGTCGGAAAGTCCTCCAAAAAGGAACCTGGGTCGACGCAGAGCTGACGGAGTCTGGTAAGACTTGCTAGAATCGAGATCTTGTTCTCTCCGCTCAGTGCCCTTGCCTTGTCCAGATAAGCAAGATAGAGCATTCTTTCGCTTTCGCTCATGCTGATCAGCACGTTGTCTTCGCTCTTGCTTGGCAGATCTTTGAGGACGTCGTCCTTTCTTCTTCTTAAGAGGAATGGCCTTAACAGGGTGGCAAGTCTGGTTGCGCTGTCTTTTGTGTCGAGGAAGGACTGGAAGTCCTTTTCGTCTCCGAGGTATCCCGGCATCAGGAAGTCGAAGATGGACCAGAGGTCGAACGGGGAGTTCTCAAGCGGGGTTCCGGTCAAAGCAAGGCGGTTTGTGGACTTGAGTCCTAAAAGGGACTGATGTCGTTTGGAGAAGGAATTCTTGATGGACTGGGCTTCGTCAAGGACGATGGTGGCAAAGTGGATGTTCTTGAAGAAATCTTCGTCCCTCTTGAAGGTATCGTAGGAGATGCAGTAGAGGACTTTTCTGTTCTTCTCGATAGCGGAGATGATCTTCTCTCTTTCTTCCTTGTTGTTGTCGATGACTTTGGAGGGAAGAGAGGAGAATTTGCGGATTTCCTTTTCCCAGTTGTATAAGACGGCTTTCGGTGTGATGATAAGAACCGGTTTTTCTTCCTTCAGAGCCTGGATGTAGCCGATGGTCTGAAGCGTCTTTCCTAGTCCCATCTCATCGGCAAGGATTCCTCCGAATCCGTAATCGTGAAGGCTGAGAAGATAACGGATTCCGTCTTTCTGGTAGGGTCTGAGTGTCTTTTCCATCTCTTCGGGAAGCTTGACTTTCCTGTCCCTGTATTCCTTGATGGAACTCAGGATCTTTTTACAGGAGTCGTCTTCGTCAAGGGCTAGTTTCGTGTTGCCCAGGGAGAAGAGCTTATAGAGCGGAACTTTGTCGTTGGTGAGTCTGTTCTCGCTGAAGAGCTGGCTTGCTTCCTTGATTTCCTCTCCGCGCAGGAAGACGAATCCGTTCTTGAGAAGGAAGTATTTCTTCTTCTGCTGGTAGGCAGAAAGGATTTCAAGGAGTTCTTCCTTGGAATAGTCCTTGCTGTCCAAGGTCATGGAGAGATAGTCGCCTTTCTTGGTCATGGAGATGTGGAAGCTGGTAGGTTCTTTCAGGTTCGCTGGTTTGAGTCTTTCATCGAGGTAAAGGGAGGAGATGTTGGATAGCGGTGTCATATCCTGGGAGAGGAAACGGACGATGTCGTTTTCGTTCTTGATGGCTCCGTTTTCTTTTCCGCCCATGGAAGCGATAAGGGAGAGATAGGCGGATTTCATGCTCTGTCCGACCAGGGAGCTGATTTCCTTGGTTTCGTTTCCGTTTTCAAGATAGGTTGTCTTGAAGAGGAGGCCTTTTTCTTCGTCGATGGAAAGATAGAGAGCGATTTCGAAGGGCTTCTTCTCTTCCTTGCTTGCCTTCTTCTTTCTAAGCGATGTGGAGAGCTTGGGAAGAAGGTCTTTGTTGAAGATGTCCTGGATGTAGGAGAAACTATCGCTTTTTTCCTCAAGGAAATAGAGATAGGTCTGTTTCATCCTGCTGTCGCTGAAAGGATAGGAAGAGACTTCGTTCTTCTTGAAGTCGAGAGTATAGACGCACTCTTTTCCAATCAGGGTGATAAGTTCGTTGGCCTTGTTTTCATAGGCCGGCTGGAAGAGAGGATATCCGTCTTCGTTCAAGGTGAAGGAGACGGCGTCTTTTTCCTTGATCTTCGTCTTGACGTCGTTGAAATAGAAGGTTTCGTCCTGCATGACGTCTAACACGTTGCTGAAGACTTCGTAGGGAATCGTATGGGTGGAGACTTTTGCCATCTTGGCAAAATGGGTGCTGTTGGAGATACTGGGAAGAATCCGGTCGTAGGGAGAGAAGAAGCTCATCGGTTCCAGGGTGATCTTCATCTTGGTGGAGATGGGATATTCGCTTCTTTCCTTGAACCCCACCAGGAACTTTCTCAGATCCTTGACTTCGACGTTCTTCTGCTTGGCAATCAGGGTGATACTGAAACGTATCCTTGTTTTGTCCTCGTAGTTGAAGTGGAGACAGGCTCGGACTTTGTCGCTTTGGCTTTCCGTTATGGTATCATCGTCTTTGATTCTGTCCAGCTTCTTCAGGAAGTCGAGGAATTCCTTTCTCTTCTCCATCTTCGTTTCGGCTTCTTCCGGAGTGAGTCCTTTGACCAGCTCTTCCATGGAGGTGACTTCCGAAAAAAGGCTCTTTCTTTTCTCTTCGCCAAGGGACTGTTCAAGTTCATAGATATACTGGATGAAAGGGAAGGCTATGTCCTTTTCTTCGAATTTTATCGTAGAGTTTTCGTCGACGGTGAAGGCAAGATAAGGTTCGGCAAGATTCAGATAGCAATCTGCTAGATCTTTGCAGATTGCCACATAGATGATACATTTCGGGTTGAGCTCATAGAAGTAATAGAGATTGTATTTTCCTTTTTTTAGATAATCGAGAGTATAAGCTCCGCATCTCTCGTTGTATGTCCTGATGGTTTTGGATAGAAAATCATCGATTTTCGTAAGGAACATTCTAGTTTCCTCCTTTGTAGAGATGCATGGTCTTGAATTTCTTTCCGGACGTTTCGTAGGCAATAGCCCTTGCTATGGAGAAGGTCCCGTTATTGACGACTCTTCTGGAGTCTTCGTTGGTGAGATAGGTATAGGATGTTTTGTCGTTATATTGGATCAATCCTACCATCGTCTTGTAGCAGTCGACGAATTCGGGATTGTAATGGTTTATTTCCTCGCGGACTTCTTTCCTTGCGTCCTTTACCTCGAAGTCGTCCGGCTGATGGGAATGCTTCGGATCATAGCCGTAGGCTTCGAGATGTTCGACATGATAGTAATAGAAACGGCTGAAAGAGGGATTGTTTTTCATGACATCGTTAATCTGGTCACCCTCGAAGAAATAGGCAAGAGGCATGTCATGGCCATGGTATCTGTTGCTTTTGACTTCTTCAAGCAGCTCGTCTTTGGTGATCAGTGCGCGTAGGGAGAAATATTCCTTCGGACTGGCAGCACTCAGGATGAGTCTTTGGGCGATTTCCTTTTTCTTGTCCTGATATCCGTGGGAGCAGAGATAACGGAGGATTTCCAGCTGGCTGTATTCGTCGTTGTCTGTGTTCAAAGCGGAAGCATCTTCCCGCATGATGGACTCATATAGTCCGTCCGGTTTGTTCTTTTCGATATAGTAGGAAATCAGTTCGTCTGTTTTCAGACCTGCTCCGCCGTATTGGGACATGAGAAAATCCGCACAATTGTCATGGACGGAAAAGACAGGATATCTGATCAGAAGGGGAAGAAGGTCTGTTCTTTTCATTCCGATTCCGTCTTTCAGTGCCTGGATGACGCTGGCTTCCGTGGAACTGTCCAAATGGAAATCGTTTTTCATGGCCAAGGCACAATAGAAAGCGGATTTCATTTCCCACTTCAGTCCGGCTATGTTCTTTCGGATCTCCTTCAGGAAGGTATATTCGCTGGTTGTCCTCATGTTGGTGAAGATATCCATGTGCTCCGTCAGTTCCTTTGCCATTTGGTTGGTGGGAAGGGAGGTGATATCGTAGAGAATCGATGCGGCAAGATAGCTCTTGTAGGATTTGGAGGTGGCGGAGTTGTAGTTCTCCGTTTCGATTTGGATGTTCTTCTTTATGGCATCTGTTTTCTGCATCCGATAATAGGACATGGAACTCAGAGATTCCGGACATCCTTTCGGTATCAGTTTCCGGATGGCTTCCGATGTCTTGAGTTCATCCGGAGCTCCTTTCCCGTCTTTTTCCAGAAGGACATAGGAACCGGAATAGTATTCCGGAAGGCAGAAAAGAACCTGGTACTGCATTCCGTTATCTTTGATCAGATATTCGAAGCACATTTCATTGTATCTGAGTAATGTTTTTGTCATCTGTTTTCCCTCACATGTCTTTTATTATAGCATAGGCGTTTTCTAGGACTCTCATTGATCCGTCTTTTTCTTCCTCGTTTGAGTGAAGAAAGTGGCTCGAAAACCGGGTAATGAAGATGGTTCTTTCGGAGTTTTCAATAGACCAGAAGAAATCACTTCCGTTTATTCGGCCATCAGAAAGCTACTGTGTTAGGGATTCGTTGCCTTCGAAACAGCGATTCATGAAAAATTTCAGTTTCCAGTTCTTCGGATTGTCAAAAACTCATAAACCCACATTCCGGTCTAATGTTGTTTGTAGAATTGATTTTCGTATTTTCCTTCCTGTTGTCTGGGAAGCTTTCCTTTCTTGTGATTGTCATATGGTTTTTCTTGAAATGCTTGAAGAATGTGAGACAATTCTAGGGTAGGAGGAAAAAACATGAAAGTACTGATGCTTAATGGTTCCCTGCATGAAAAGGGAAACACATATACTGCTCTAAAGGAAATACAGGAGGAGTTTCTGGAACTTGGAATCGAGTCCGAGATATTCCAGATCGGAATCAATCCGATCCGTGACTGTACGGGTTGTAGAGGATGCAAGAAATCGGGATACTGCGTCTTTGACGATGATGCCACCAACAGGTTCATCGAAAAGGCAAAGCAGGCAGACGGTTTTGTTTTTGCCTCACCGACCTATTATGCCCATCCTTCCGGGAGAATCCTCTCCCTTCTTGACCGGGTGTTCTATTCCAATGCGAAGATGTTCGCCTTCAAGCCGTGTGCTTCTGTTGCCGTAGCCAGAAGAGGAGGGACTTCCACAACGTTCGATGTTCTGAACAAGTATGCGACGATCTCCAACATGATTCTTATCGGATCTTCGTACTGGAACAATGTCTTCGGTGCTCTTCCGGGAGAGGCAAGTCAGGATGAGGAAGGTCTTCAGACCATGAGAAATATTGCCAGGAACATGAGCTATGTCTTAAGGCTCATCGAAAACGGAAAGAAGAACGGAATCCTTCCTGAACCTGTCGAACATGATAGACATACGAATTTCATACGGACGGAAAAGAAATAGCAGATAAACGTTTCGCAGTTTCGGAAAATAGACTTTCTTTTGAAAAAATGCCATAATATGCCTACGAATTCTATTGTTTGAAAAAAATCTTAGAGGAGAAAAACATGAAAAGAAACATCCGAATATCGATCCTTGGTCTTGCCATGGTTCTATCTTCCTGTGGAAAGTCCAATACAAGTCCATCGGTCGAACCATCGAAGAACAGCAATGCTTCGATTTCCAGTCTTCCGTCCACGTCCGGAAAGGAAAGCCCGAATAAGAGCTCTGCTATCTCACCAAGCACTTCCGATACCACTTCGCCATCTCTGCCGAGTGCGGATACGACACCGTCGGACATCTACGAATTGATCCAGTCTGCTTCGGAAAATACCAATTTCACGATTCTTGATTCTTATCAGGATTCAACGGGTGCCGATGTCGAGTATTCGACATTCTATACCAAGGATTATATCTATTATCAGTATTCCGATGCCGGATATGTCTCTTTGGAAAGCTATGACGGAAACGGAACACAGCTGTACAATTTCAGCAAGAGGCAGGCAGTCGAACTCGAGGATGCTGTTTTCTACACGGATCCTGATACCAAGGAAGCTACTCCGATCAAGAAGACGGAAACCCTCAATCCTCTGATCGACGGCATCAAGAATGTCACGGCCGCGTCTTTTGAGACCAATGGCAGGTATTATTACTGCAAGGACAGCGTTCTGATCGAGGCTTTTGCCTATTTCCTCGGTGCCTCCGACTTTGTCGGAAGCATGGCTGCTGTTACCTTCTCTTTGAGTACCTCCCTGGATTCTCTGGAATTCGGCTTTGCTCCAAACTTCAAGGGAAGTGATTCTGATACGTCTCTGATTGATTCTCTTCATGGCGAACTGTTCGATGTCGGAAATACTTCCGTTCCAGAGCTGGACAGCTATCACTCTTCCTATATCCTTCCTACGACAAAACTGAGTGATGATCTGCTTCTTAGTTTGGCTGATGAGATGTCCTATTCCACGAAGGTCGTCTACAGCTATCAGGGAAACAAGGAAGATGTCATAGAGCAGGAAGATGATATCATCCTGACGAATAGCGTAAGACAAATCACCCGTCATGTAAGCAAGATTGTTTCTCCTACTTATTCCTATCTGACAAAGGATTCTACGAATCAGAATGCTATCGACAACTATATTTCCTATGACAACAAAATCATAAAAGAGGATACGGGAGAGAAATTCGATTCTCTGGTCAAGAAACCAAGAAGCCTCTTCGAAAAAGATGCTTTCCGTCTCATGGATGACGGAAAGACCTATCATTATTTTGGGTATAAAGGAAGAAGTCTTATTGAAGACCTTACCGGATTCGATACGGGAAACCTCAAGTCCATCGATGTGGTCGTCGAAGAAGGAAAGATAAAGTCTCTTCACGCTATCACTCCTCTGAGAAAGGATACCTATTCCCAGACGATGTATTATGATGTGACAGTGGAATTCCAAAAGACTTCTACCATCAAACCTCTTGTTTGCTATCCGGAAAGCGATAGCGACACAAATCCTGTCCGCTACAACCTCAGCAAGGCAATCAGCAACTTCGGCTTTGATTTCGGCTCCATTTTCTATTCTTTCACGGCTACGATGAGTACGAAGAACACAAATAACTATAAGACGACACTTAAGGCTTTCAAGCAGAAGGAATCCGATTATGAGATGGATACCCTTCTTTTCGATAAGGAATTCGTGGATACGTCCACTGGTTCTATGGGTGACAAGATCCATGTCCAGACCGGATATTACAAGAAAGACAACTCTACTATTATTCCCTTCAAGGTCGTTGACGGAAAGGCCGTATCTTCTGGTCCGAACATCAAAGGCAATCTTGGAACGATTCTCGGATTTGATATTTCCGCCGATATCTTCGATGTCAAGGATACAAACGATTCAAAGTCCTATGACCATACGTATCAGGCAAGGACAGAGGCAAAGAATCTTTCCGGACATTTCCTCGGCTATGATAATCAGGACAGCATGATTCCCTCTTCTCTTACTATTCATACCGGTTCTTCTCAGTCTGCGTATGGTACGCTTGCCGTCATCGATTCCATCGAATACGAGTTCAACGGAGAGGACATCTATAAGGGAAAGGATGTTGTCTCTTTCACGGACTATGATAAGACCAAGGCACCGACCGACATCGATTTTTCCACGCTCAAGGATTGGGTGGAACCGAAGACCTGGAAAGAAGGAGTTTCCTCGGAAATCTCGGAAAAGATCGATTCATCCTTGGGAGATGGAATGTCTTCCAAGATTCCGTTCCTTTATGACAAGGAGATGGAGGACAATTGGGAAATCGACTGCTATGACAACACGACCGATATGTCGGGTAAGGCAATCAGCTGGATCAATCTCTTCAACATGACCTATGCCGTTTCCGACAACAATGCCAGGAGTGATTATCTTACCAAGTATGCGACGCTTCTCAAGGATAACGGCTTTGTGGAAAAGCAGTATCCTCTGGCTAATCTCGGCCAGGGAACACAGCTTTACAGCGAGACTCTTGATCTGTACTGCAGAATCGCGGACAGCGTTTCTTCCGGAATTCGTTTCCTGAAATACATCGACTGAAAAAATCTTCCTGCTCTCTTGGGCGGGAAGCTTTTGCTTTGGAATCGAATTATCTTTGTTTTTTCGTTTCCTTCCGGTAGAGGACAAAAGAGAGAAGGAAATCAAGAGCAAGGTACAATAGTGTAAGCGGGATTCCGAAAAGGAAGAAGGTCATTCCTTTCGATTGGATCAGAGCCAGAAGTCCGGAGAGAAGGAAGGAGACCGATAGGGAGAGAAGAAGCGGAAGATAGGAGAGAAGGAAAAGCGATTTCCGGCTCATACCGGATGAATATAGAAAAAGGAAATCGTGCCGATGCTTCTTCAGGATGTAATCGTAGTAGATAAGTTCGATAAAGAGGGAAATAAGAAGGAAGAAATAGAGCATGAGGGAGTAGGAATACACGCTGTTGCTGTATGTGCTTGTGTTCTGATAGACTGTTTTGAATATGGATTCCACTTTTTTGTTTTTGTAGGGGGCATTGACGTGCAGACTGTTTTTATACAGGTACCATGCCAAGGAAGATTGGTTTCTGTCTGTCAGATAGGCTATTCTTGTGTGTTTCTGGTATTCCCGTAATATCTTTCTGATGGTCGTGTCCGCCAAAACGATGGTTCCGTCCTCCTTGGGACCGAGATAGACGCAGTCCACGCCACCAGGAAAGAACTCGTTGTAGTTCAGTTGGAAGCTTGCGTTTTTCGAATGAGATGGTAAAAAGTAGAAATCCGAGATCTTTTCTGAGGAATAATATCTCTCGTCAAGGACATAGAAGGTGTTTTCCTGGAAATCATAATCCTTATACTCGGGATTCTGTCTCACAAAGCGGGTAGAGGAGATGAGCAAAACGGGAAAGCTGATCTCGGACATCATTTCCTCTATGCTCTTTTTGTCCGTGGCATAATAGAAATAGTATTCTAACAAAGCGATATTCGTTGGGTCGTTTTCCGTTTTCCTTTTGAAGAAAAGACCATCGGGAAAGCTGTCGTCTTTGATGATTGGATATGTTTCGTTGTTTGAAACGACAAGTCTGCCGTCTACGATCAGTTTCCCGTTTTGCGAATCTTTTGACTTTTCCAGATATTCCTCGTAGGTCTTGTTTGTGCAATAGGCAGTGTCGCTTTTCTCTGCCTTATCGGAATACACAAGAGGAACGTTGTAATCGGCGCAAACAAAACTCTGATCTGCATAGGATTCCATAAGCCTATCGTTGTCGAAAAAATTTGTCGAGTCCACAGTGATATATTCGGAATTCCGGATTCCGTCCAACAGATAGAAAAAACAATCGTTTCTTAAGGCATACAGGGAAATATAGACCAATGTGAAAAGCAAAGTAAAGCAGATGGTGTTCAGAAAGGTCTTGGATTTCAGATTCCAAAGGAAACGGGAAAAGATGGATCCTTTGTTTATCGAGAAGGAATGCCCGCTTTCCTGTTCCGGCTTTTCTTCTTCTTCGGATTTTCTAATACAGGTCAAAGTATGATTCTCAAGAAGAAATACGGAACTTGCCAAGTCAATCAGAGAGACATCATGGGATACGAGGATGACCAGACAATGATTGGATAGTTCCTTTATTTTGCCGATGACCGTTTTTCTATTTTCCATATCCAGGGAAGAAAGGACCTCATCGAGAAGGAAAATCTTCTTGTTCTGGTTCAGGGCTGAATCCAGAATGGCTTTTTGCTGCTGGCCTTGGGAATATTGGTGGATGGGTGTATTCGTTTTTGGTTTCTCTTTGGAATATAGGTTCTGGTTTCTTTCGATGGAAAGGAATGATACCATGTTCTGTTTCTGAAGGACATAGACGATATTGTCCTTACGGAATCGGGTTCTCGTTTTCTCTTTGGATTGTTTTAGATTCTTTCCATCATAAAGGATGTCTCCTTCGTAGGAGGTATCGATTAGGGAAAGCATATTGAAAAGAGTGGTTTTTCCGCATCCATTTTCCCCTTTGATGATGATCAATCCTTTGGCGGGAAAGGAGATGTCATCGATATGGAAGAGAATCTTTCCGTCGAAGGATTTTGTGATGTTTCTAAGTGTGATCATTTATGGACGTAGGACGATGCTTTCTGTGGCATTGGATTCGAAAGTATCCAGTGCGGTATGTGATCATGATAGGTATCGAGCTTTAGATCTATGGTTATTTTATTCGGCTTTTTTGAGCTTTCAACGCCGAATGCACCATAGAACGTGAAATCAAATGGGTCATCTTCGTCCTTTCTATTTTTGCAGGTAATATAGTCATGTTTGATTTTGGATTCCACTTGCTTGAAATTACTGCTAGAAGCACTCATCAGTAAAATGGATAAGGGGATACAGGTTAATTTTTTAAAATTCATAATTTATATCCTTTTGTCTATATTTTAAAAAAATGAGCAATAGAATAAAGAACAAATATGAGTATAATTGTGCATTAAGGGGATGAAATTATGGACTCAAGATTCGAAAACAAGAGAAAGATGATATTCGATGGCTTGACTTCTTTTCTGCAAATTCACGAAGAAAAGGAGCTGAACATATCACTTTTATGCCTTTTTTCTAAAATCCAAAGACATTGTTTCTATAACCATTACGAAAATCTTTTGCAGTTGTATGATGACTATTCCAAAGACTTGATGGAAACTATCGAAAAAGATATTCATTTGAAATCCCCTGCTTCGGTTACCATGGAAGAAAAAATACAGGCTTTTCTTGACGTCATTGAGAAGAACAAACAAAGGATGAACGCATATTATAGGATTCTGAAATACGAATTCTCGCGTGCGAGATTCTACGCCTTGGAAAAGGCAAGCTTAATTCAGGATTCTGGGTATTCTTTTGAAAACCAAATTCAGGGAAAATTCGTGATGGCTGGAATCAATGCTGTGATTCACAATTTCTTTTTTTGTCAAAAAGACTGACGATTCTAAGAAACACATGGTCATGTATGTCGCTTCTTTGATTAAGAAAAATTTGTAATATTTATAGAAAACACGGCAGCACAGGATGTTCTGTGCTGCCGGGTTTTGTTTAGTATTCTTCGCCGCTTTCGGTTTCTTTGACTGCTTTTTCCTTGACTTTGACTTTATCGGTTGCAACAAGGGCAATGTAGGCTAAATCAAGAACGGAGAACAGTCCGACAACACCCCATCCGACATACATGCCGATACGCCATGGGGCTGTGGAAGTGACAACGTGTGCTCCTGGTGCGACACCTTGCATGATGTTGGAATTGGCTTTGTTGTAAAGAATATGCTTGGTAGCATCTTTCAACCAATAGACTGCGGTTGCACTTTCGGTATCGTAAAGTCCGTTGTTTCCGTTGTTGCTTAGAGTCAAGGCACCGCCTTTTCTGAGCATCTGGTCGGTGTTCATGTAGGTAGTCGGTTCTCCACCGGCATCGGTGATGGTGGTTCCGATGTATCCGAACTCATCTCTGAGGATATCGTTGATGGAATCGGAAGCTCCGGCATAAGTGGCTCCGACTCTGTTGTAGGAGGTCATGATTCCGGTTGCTGCCGGCATCGTAGTCTTCTTCATCTCGTACTTGCCTTCGCTGTCTGTACCATAATAGCTGATTTCCATCGTGGCTTCCTTGATATAGATTTCCCAGCCTCTGACATAGACTTCTCTGAAGGCCTGTTCGTTGACATAGGCACAGTATCCGTTCTTCTGACGGTTGGTTTCCTGTTCGTTGAGGACATAGTGCTTCATGAAGGTGATGAGACCTTTTTCGCTGGCGGCACTTGCTTCGGCTGCAGCCATCTTTCCGGCAAGGAGAGCATCCTCGGAATAGTACTCGTAGTTTCTTCCTCCGAAGGCGGAACGGTGGACATTGAGACCGTATCCGTATAGTCCGGTGATGAGAGAACCTCCGGAAAGCTTGTTTCCGTAGGATTCCTCGGCAAAGGCTTCGCCAACCTTCCTTGCAATCGTCGTATTGAACGTGGCAGCGACCATCGGATCTCCGCAGTACCACTTGTTGACGTTGTTTATCTTCAGAGCGTGGGCATAGTATCCGTATGGAGAGTCGGCATCATAGGAAATCGGGACTCCGTTTTCGTCATCGGCGAGTTCGTTCCAACCACCGTTCGAGAACATGTTGACCATGCTGTCAAGGGTGAACTGGTTCATGTAGTCGTCCCATTTCGGATCGTTGTAGCTCACACCTCTCATATCGGCCAGGGTATAACTGGTTTCATCGGTGTTGACACTGGGCATTTCCTTTATCGTATTGTTCTCGTCGGCCCAGACGTCGAACTTGGCTACCTGCTTCAGGGCTCTTTCGTCCTTCATGACAAGATCGTCCTTGGTCGGAGCGGTCGGGAAGGATTTCTTGAAGTCGGCTCTGGAGAAATCGTGGATATATCCGTCTCCGGTGCTTCCTTCCTGGTAGGACTTGAACTTGTAGTTCAGTTCGTTGTCTTCCTTGTTGGTTGCAACCGTGAGGTCTGTCTTTCTTTTTCCAGCCTTTCCGTCCTTGTAGATCAGAGTATCGGAATAGGTATAGGTGAAAAGGTGTTTTGCCTTTTCGGAAGAGGATTCCTTATCGATATTTGCCCAGGAATGTGCATCGTCTGCAAGATAGAAATTGTAGTCGCCTTTGTCCATGACATAACATTTTTCGTTCTTGTAGTCATAGGAGGTGAAGTAGTCTTCCTTGACGTTGATGTCGATGACTTCGCTCTCTCCTTTGTTTAGGAGCTTTGTCTTAGCAAATCCGGCAAGGAGGACATGGGATTTTTCAATTCCGCCTTTGGTATATGGGGCACTGACATAGATCTGGGCGACTTTCTTTCCGGCCATGTCTCCTTTGTTGGTGACCTTGACCTTGAAAGCAAATTCTCCGGTGTCCTTGTTGTAGGTCGGTGTTCCTTCGTATTCCATGGAGAAGTCGGTATAGCTTAGACCGTATCCGAACGGATAGACAACAGCTTCATCGTAGTCGAATCCGGAATAGTTTCCTTTCATGCTTTCATAGGCAGCTGTCTCATAGTAGCGGTATCCGGAATAGATGCCTTCTTCGTATTCGACGAAGAAAGTCTCGTCCTGGTAGGAGTTCAGGGATTTGGAGTTGGTGTATTTGAAGGAACCGAAGTTGTTGAAGGTAGGATCCTTGGTGAGGTCTCTGGCATAGGTATCGACAAGATGTCCGCTGGGGTTGGTGGTTCCGTCGAGGATGTTGGCGATTGCCTTTCCGCCCTGGCTTCCGCAGCATCCTGCCCAGAAGGCACCCTGGATTTTGGACATGTCGTATTTCTGGGTCTTGTTATACGGATCAGTGTACATCATGTTGCTATCCATGTTGGGATCGTTCTTGTCGAGGAATCCCAGTTCCATGGTATTGGCAGCGTTGATGACGACGATGACTTTCTTGAAATGCTTCGAGGCATAGTCGAGAAGCTTGAGTTCGGAATTCTTGAGCGTAAGTCCGGTCCTGTTCTGCTCGGATGCACCGGCGTTCATGGACTGGTCGTTTCCTTCTCCGGAATTCCTCTTCAAAGTGACGATGGCAGTGTCATAGACGCTGAAGGAATCGAGTGCGGAATCCAAGGCGGATTGGGGATCGTCGAAGTCGCCTTTTGTGCTCTCTGCCTCATAGATTTCGTTCACCTTGGTATTGGTGTCGAACTTTTCCTGGATGCCTTTGGCGATGCTTACGGCTCCTTTGGTCGTGGCGGGATCTTCGCCGCCGGACATGTTGTTGTGCCAGGAATAATATCCGAGAATGGTGACTTTTGCCTTCTTTTCAAGCGGAAGGGCATTGTTTTCGTTCTTCAGAAGGGTGATACCTTCTTCGGCGGTGAGCTGAGTGATGTCCTGGGCATTCTTCAAGGCCTCGTCCTGGCTTTTTACCTTGAAGTCGATATAGTCTGCGGAAAGACCGCTTCCGGTATCGGTGACGGTGCTTTTTCCCGGAAAGAGTAGATCGAGGTTCTTCCCGTTCATATTGGCGGCGATGGTAAGACCGGTAGCCAGGGCAAGTACACTGACTCCGATGATACTCATGGTTCTTATTCTGGATTTTTTTGCTTTGTTCATTATTTGGTTTGCTCCTTCTTTCTAGAAAGGCTGATCTGCCTTCCGAGCTTCTTCTGGTAGATAAGGATGGCTGCGTCACAGGCTTTGACTGCTGCAGTCACAATGGAGACGATGAGAATGAGTGTCGGATAGAATGTTTTATGGAACATGACTTCCCCGTTAAGTGCCGGGAGCAGGTATTCCTTATAGTAGTTCTGATATGAGTCGTGGACTTGTGAGGCGTTCTGGATGGCAAACTTGTCGCAGTTGAAGAGCATGATGCCTCCGAAAATGGCAAGTACTGCCATGATGATCTCGACGATGGCTTTTTTCTTGTTGGTGCCTTTGCGGTTGAAGTTCTTCATCAGAATGATCGAGGTGACGATCAGTCCGATAAGCGGGACGAAAAGACCCAAGCAGTTATAGATGTTGAAGGTGAATTCCGTGTAGTTCTGGATGATCATCTCGCCGACGCCGTAGTAGATGCACTGCCAACCCGGATAAGTGAACGGGTTTTCGTATTTCGTTCCTGGAAGAGTCTGGATTGTGAAGACTCCGGCGAAATTGAAACAGACAAGCAGGACAGCCAATGCCAAAGAGAATCCTAACGATACGTAGAAGAAGATTCGGTTAAGCTTCTTCACAAGATTCATTCTTTCTTCCATTCTATGCCTCCGGTGTATAGGTCAAGGTGACGTCGATGGTCGAGGTTCCGAAGAAGCTCTTTACCGTAATCTGGAAGGCATAGACGAATTTTCCTTCTTCGTTCTTTATGACTTCGGTTGGTTCTTCGCCTTCGAAGGTGAGAACGAACTTGTCGCCTTCCTTGGTGTAGGTTCCCTTTTTGCTCAAGGTGTTTCCGGTATAGAGATACATGCCGTTTTCGTGATCCGTGAGATTGAGGCTGACTTGTTTTTCTCCACCGTCAGGTCCGCTGGTCGTATAGCTTCCCTTGAACTGGTATAGGGTCTTTCCGTCGAAGTTTTCGTTTGTCATCTGGTCGTTTGTGACGGAAGAGGAGGTGGAGCAGAAGAAGGTGATGGAGCTATAGGAAAGCCTGTAGCCGGGCTTTGAACTGTCAATGGAATTCTCGGCGACGGTTTCTTTTCCGTTGTCGATCAAAACGAAATTGCTTCCGTCCTTCTTCCATTTGAGATCCAAGGTGACTTTCCGGTCGGAATCCTTTGCGGTATTGAAGACGACGCTTCCGTTTTTATGGGCATAGAGATAGGCCGTAGCAACGGAATTGTTGTTTCCGGTTGTCGCTCCTTCGAAGATATAGTCGGAATCTCTTTCGTCCCAGGTCTTGTAATCGCTGGGAAGGGTCTTTCCGAAGGCGGAATCCTTAGATTGGAAGAGGGCCACTGCACTTCCTTCATCCGTCGTCACGTTGTAATAGAACTGATGTCTTCCCTGGATCTTGATATAATCCGTATGAAGGACGCTGTTCTGGCTGTCTTTGAGGGTGAGGACATAGCCTTGCTTGTCCTCTAGAATCCATGATCCGCTGACTGTGAAGTCGTATTTGGTGAAGTCTGTTTCTTCTTCCTGGCTGGTGGTATTGGCGTTTTGGGTGTTGGCATTGAATCCGCCAAGACCACCCGGCCCCATGCCTCCGCCTTGGTTTTTGACTTTTCCGGTGCAGGTTCCTTTGAAGAGAAGGCTTTTGTCCTTGGCTAGGTCGAAGGCGAGCTTGTACTTGTGGCTTCCTACGGTAACTTCCGTATCAAAGTCTGTCTTGGTGCAGGCGACAAACCTGACATCCTCGTCCTTGGCCTTGTCGGACTCTTTCTTTTTGTCATCGCACCCTACCAAAAGTACGGGCGTAAGAACAAAAAGCGATAAAAACGAACGTCTTAATAAAGGTTTCATTTGCTTAATTTCCTTTCTGGACGATATTTTAGGAAATCAAAAAAAGCGATTCATTCCTTTTATGCAAGTGGATACATAAACGGAATTAAATCGCTTTCATATGTATGTAAACGGCAATTTTTGCTATGTAAGCGGTTAGAAAGCCAAAATACTATTCTTTTCGCATAGCTCAAGGAAACGCTTCTTTACCATCTGGAGTTTCCTTCTGGATATCATCAGTTCCTTGTTGTTCTTCAAAGTCAAAGTCATATCGGTATTGATGCTTTTTATATATTGGAAATTGACCAGATAGCCTTTGTGGATGCGGATGAATCCTTCGTCATAGAGCTCGGCTTCGAGTTCTTCCATCTTTGAGGATATCAGAATCTTCTCTTCCTCCTTTTTGTTCAGGAATACGTTCTGATAGACACCGTTTCCTTCGATATAGAGGATGTCGGATATATCGACATTGATTTTGCTTCCTTGGGATGGTAGGAGGATTTTCCTTTTGACCGGGTTATCCTTTTTTTCCTTGCAGTATCTCTGGATGACTTCCGCAATGTCCTGCAGGAAGTTCGACTTGCGGACAAAGGCATAGGGCTGCACTTTGAATGTGTCGAAGACCCTCTCTTCTCTGGACGAGATGAAGATGATGTCCGCATTCTTGTTTGTTTCCCGTATTTCCATGGCCAGCTGGATGCCGTCGACTTCCGGCAGGTTGATGTCCAAAAAGAATAGATCGAATTCCAAAAGGTGGTTCTTCAGCTGGCTGGGTTTGCTGAAGAGATGGATTTCGGCTATTGTCCTACAGGATTCGAATTCCTTTTCGATGGCCCCTTTCATGACATTGATGACGCTTTGGTTGTCATCAAGAAGAGCGATGTTCATTCTCGTTTTCCTCCTTCATTTCCTCTTCCGGATAGCTAAGCATGATTTTGATGCTGTAGATCGACTCGTTTATGGAGACGTTTTTGGTTCCGTTGTACTTCTTGATGATGGAGGAGATGATTTTCCTTCCAAAGCCGTGGAGGTTCTTGTCCTCCTTGGTCGTCTTTATTGTTTCCAGTTCCGTCAGTGTGATTCCGTCTTTTACGGGATTCCGGATGTCGATATAGAAAAACTTCTGGTATTCCCTTAGCCGTATTGTCACGGTCGGGTTCTTCGAACTCTCTTTTGCTCCCCGTATGGCATTGTCAAGGAGATTGCAGAGAAGCGAAGTCAGATCTGTGGCCAGGATAGGAAGAGAGGCAGGCAGGGCGGTTTTGCAGTCGAAATCGACTTTTAAGGCCCGTGCTTTTGCATATTCCATGTTCAAGATGGAGGAAATAATCGGGTTTTTTGTATGGATGAAGGACAGGGGTTCGAGAATTCCGTCTCCGTATTCCTGGAAGAATCTTTCCAGGTCGTCATACCGCTTTTCCTCAAGAAGGATTTTCATATAGGCGTACTGGTTCTTGCTGTCATGCTTGAGCTCTCTCAGTTTCTCGAGGTTCTGGTCCGAAACCATCAGAAGCTCCTGGTTCTTCTCCAATTCGTAGTTCTTGGCCTGCAACTTTATTCTTTCCTGGTTTGCAAAGCAGATTTTGTACATCATGATATAGGAGACGATGTTGGTGAGGATGAGGAAGAAAAAGATGATGAACTGATAGAGACTTAAAGTGATGGTGTTGATATGGATATAGTAGGTGGAGTAGAAGGTGATGCCGACTTCTCCGATGCAGAGAAGCGAAGAAAAGGCGATTGTGGGGAGCGGAATGTTCTTGATTTTCTTGAAGGGGAATTTGTTCAGAAGAAGGGAATAGGGGATTTCCATTCCCGTAATCAGGTTTCGGATGATGGTATCGACTTCTTTTCCGAAGGTCATGTCCCTTACTAGAAGAGGAAGGCTTCCGCCGAGTTCTCCGAGAAGGAAGGCCATTCCATAGGTGCAGTAGAAAGAGATGAACAGGGCCTTGAGGTTTGCTTTTGTCATCAGATAATTATAAAGCAGATAAAAGAGTCCGAGAATCAGATACTTCAGATAGAAATGGATGGTCAGTCTTATCGGGATCAGAGGCAGAAGGAAAGTCAGAAGGAAAGAAAGCAGGAAGAGGACGCAAAATTCGGCTAGACAGATTGCTTTCTTTTTCTTGAAAGGCACGGAAGAGATGACTAATGCTAATACGTAGCTGAGGTTTCCGATGATGATGCTCGGTTCAAATAGGAAATCATTTATGATTTTATCAATGGTCATAGATAGGAATATTTTACATGTTTTGGCTTTGTAAGGCGTTTCAAACTATGCAAATGGTCGTATTTTCCATGTAAGTGGATTTCCGTTGTTTTTCATGGTGCTCTCTTTTGAGGATGGTTTGTCGGATTTCAGGAAAAAGATGTGAAAAAGAGTCAAAATATGCGTTTATCATCTTTATCTGAAATCCATCCGTCTTTTTCCTTCCTGGCGCTTGTCTTTTTGTTCCGGTTTTCTTTTCCCGGTGTTAAAATTAACCTGTTACGATTTGTGTTCGAAACGTGTTTATACGGAGGGCAAAGCATGGTCGACAAACAATACATCAGGATCAATGTCTCGGTAGGAAAAAGCTTTTCCTACCTGGAATATCATACCGATTCCATCATCAAGGCAAGCAGTACGGACATTTATTACACGGAGTATTCTCTCATCAGGAAAATCGAAATCGACAATCAGTTCGACGAGGATTACGAGAACCTTCTTGTCCACATGGAATTTTCGAACGAGATTTTCTCTTCTGCGGATTTCTGCACTGGGAAGATACCGGCCAGGAAGAAGACCATCGTCAAAGTGGATCCCAAGATCAGAGTGGATGAGAAGAGCCTTTACCGCCAGAACGGTGTCTCCACATCGACCATCTTCATCTCTTTGAGGAACCCGAAAGACAATGCGGAGCTTTCTTCTCTTACCAAGACCATCAAGGTCCTTCCCCTTACTCAGGCTAGTGACGAGGTTTCCAAGACTCCTCTTCTTTTTGCCAAGTACTGTATCACCTCTTTTCCTCAACTTGTCAGGCTTCAGCTTGCTGCCAACAAGGAAAAGTCCCTTCTTTCCGGTGTGGAGCATTCCGACATCGTCGGATACCAGAACTCGTCGGTCAACGATATCGTAAACGAGGTTTCCTGTATTTATCGTGCGGTTCATAATTCCTGCGATATCACTTATTCCAATCCTCCGAATTCTTCTGAAGCCGTCCAGAATGTAAGATTACCGGGTACTGTCTTGAAGACGACTCTGGGTACCTGCCTTGATCTGGCCATCCTTTTCTCTTCCTGTCTTCTTCAGGTCGGGCTGCATCCGATTCTTGTCCTGACAGACGGTCATGCTTTCTGCGGGTGCTTTCTTCATGAATACGATTCCTTCTCCGGACTTCTCGAAACCAAACCCAATGTCGTCTATTCCGAGGCTGTCGGCGAGCAAAAAAGCCTCATCCTTTTCGAATGCACGACGGCAACCAATTCTTTTTCTGTTCCTTTCAGCGAGGCGATGAAGATAGGGCAGGAGAACCTTAGAGCCTATCGTGGATCTTTTGCCGCCATCGACGTTTATCGTTCCCAGCAGTCCGTATTCAAGCCGATTCCGATTCCCGATGATCAGGGAATCGTCGATTTCAAGGTTCCTTTCGTCAAATTGAATCCGGAGGAGCTGGAAGACATCAACGAATATCAGGGAACTCCGATACCGGAAAGCGACACCAATGACCGTTTTGCGACTTGGGAAAAGAAGCTTCTGGATCTTTCCAATTCCAACAAACTGGTCAATTTCCGCTTTTCCAGGGACAAATCCAATTATTCTCTTGTTATTCCGCCCAACGGAAAAGGGAAGGAAGTCTATGAATTTTTGAAGGAAAAGGATGGCAGTTTTTCCTTGCTTCCTTTTTTGTCTTCGACCATGGACAAGATGGCTTTCGATGCGGCTGAAAGCAAGAGGAAGGAAAATACGCTTCTTTCCACCGCCGATTGCAAAGTGATGAAGAATCTGATCCGCAAGGACAATGAATCCAGGGAAGAGACCGGTTCACCGACTCTCTATCTTTCTATCGGTCTTCTGAAAGGAAGTGATACAAGCGGAAAATATACCAGGGAAATCATGGCACCTTTCCTTCTTCTCCCTGTCAAAATCACGAAGGATAGATACGGAGAAAAGTTCAAGGTCACCTATGATATCGAGGAGATGATGGTCAACAAGACTTTCTTCGAATATTACAAGATGAAAAAGGGAACCGACTACGACAATCTTTATTCGGTTTCCTCCCACAATGATTTCGATGACATTCTTGCGACTTTGAGAAGCAACCACAGCGGCGACATACAGGTCGACGAGAACGTCTGCTTCTTTGCCAATTTCCTTTTCACCCACATGGTCATGTGGCAGGACATCGTTGACCGTCAGGACGTTTTGAAGAAAAATGTCATCATCCACTCCCTTCTGGAAAACAGATCCTTTGTCAATGACGAGCCTCTGACGGTGGATAATGCCGACGAACTTGACCATATGATCGATTTTGCGGCACCGCTTCCCTATGATTCCACCCAGCTTCGCGCCATACGGGAGTGCGCCAAAGGAAATTCCTTCATCCTCGACGGGCCTCCAGGGACAGGAAAGAGCCAGACGATCGTCAATATGATCGTCAATGCCTTCTATCATGGTAAAACAGTGCTCTTCGTCGCCGAAAAACAGGCGGCGCTTGAGGTCGTCAGGCAGCGTCTAGCCACTTTAGGCCTGGACCAGTTTGCTTTGCAGCTATATTCCTCCAAGACGAACAAGCAGGCTTTCTTCTCCCAACTCCAGAAGGCGATGGATTATGGAAAAAAGAGCAGCGAAGAAGATTTCGGTAAGACTTGCGAGGATATCGAAGAGGATAAGAGATACATCAATGATGAACTCAGGAGGCTTCATTCCCACAAGAAGCATTTCTACTCTCTTTATGAAGCCATAACCAAGGAACTTGCCACAAACGACATCAAGAATACGATGGTCTTCTCACCGGAATTCCTTTCTTCCTACAATTCGGAGATAAACCAACGCGTCCGCAATGATCTTCATCATATTGTCAAGACGATGAAGGAATTCGACAAGAGCGAGGAGGAGGTCTATCTTTCTAGCATCCAGTTCAGACATTACACCTATCAGGATCAGACAAAGACAAGCGCTATTTTTTCTAGGCTTCTTTCTTCTTTGAACAGGCTGAAGGAAAAATATGGGTATTTCATCTCCCAGCTGAACGTGGAATTCACTCCGACTTTCAATAATATCCAGTATGTGGCTGAGCTTCTCTCTATTTTGAGGGAAAACGAAGTGCGCATTGACTGCTTTGCAAAGGCGGATGCTTCTTCCTATCTTAAGGATGTAAAGGAATCCATGCTTCAGATCGAATCCTTTGCCAGGCTTGAAAACAGCCTTCTTGGTCAATACGATGTCACAAAGATTCCTCTCGTGGATGGAAAAAAGGCCAGAACAGCATATAGCAAGGGAACCAATATCTTCAACAGAAAGAAAGCCAGGAAGAATGCTTTGGAAATCCTCTCTCCGATGCTGATTCAGAACAAGGACACGATGGAGGAGGAAGATATCCTCAAAGCCATCGATGCTGCCGAAGAATACAACGAACTTAGAAACAATGCGATGCGGTATAAGTTCGTTCTCTCGGATTTCTTCCAGTCTTCCGTCTTGGATGATTTGAAGAACTTTGAGGCCTATCAGAGAATTCTAGGTAACACACAGAAACTCTATGATGCTCTCTACCATAATGACATGAGACTATTCGACAGGATCTATACGGTACTTACCGGAATCAATCCAATCCAGAAGGCAGGCTTGTATCGGGAATATGATTCTTTCCGGGCCGAACTGGATTCCTTCAATCAGGAACTCGAACAGATAGTCAAAGAGTATCCGATGGATTTTTCTTCCATGAAAAACATGGATTTCTTCAAATCCTATGAAGGACTATTCAGATTGTTTGCTGATGACGAAGGCCAATACAAGATCGACCAGTACACGAAACTTCTGAAGGACTTCGATGATTTGAATTCTCTCGGACTTCAGGATTTTGTCCTTTCCATCCAGAAAGGAGAGATTCCGGTTTTGGAAATCGAGCGGACATTCGAACATATTCTCTGTCATTCTTTTGTGGTGACGAGTTTTGTCATGGATGATGAGAACAACGACTTCGATTCCAAATCCTATGAAGAGAAAATCAAAGATTATCAGGATCTGATCAGACGATACAACAGCCTTTGCATCGGCGAGACCATTGAGCGGATTACGGACAAATTCCAGGATCCAGAACTCAAGAGGTCGTCTACTACACCGGTGGGGGCTTTAAGGAAAATCGTCATGAATTCGGGTAAAGGCATATCCATCCGCAATGTCCTCTTCCGCTTCGAGGATCTGATTCGGATGTATTTCCCATGTTTCTTGATGTCACCTTTGGCAGCTGCTCAGTATCTGGATGTCAATTCAAAGAAATTCGATATCGTCATTTTCGACGAAGCCAGCCAGATTCCGACTTCCGAAGCCGTGGGTCCGATTGCCAGAGGAAACTCTCTTATTGTTGCCGGCGATCCCCAGCAGATGCCTCCTTCCAACTATTTTGCTGTCGGAATGAAGTCGGACGATGAGACTCAGGACGATATGGCCCTCTATCAGGATGCCGAGTCCCTTCTTGATGACTGCATCGCCATCGACATGCCTCGGATCCGTCTTGCTTTCCACTATCGATCCAAGCATGAATCCTTGATCCAGTTCTCCAATATGAACTTCTATGGTGGAGATCTTTTCACTTTCCCGTCCAGGGACAATCTTGCTTCGCATATCTCCTTTGTCCATGTAAACGGGGACGGAAAGAAGAAGGGCAGCGATATTTCTTCCGAGGAAGTCCAGACGATTCTCCATATTCTTTCCGATATCCTGGATAATCCCAAGACGCAGAAGAAGTCTATAGGCATCATCGTCTTCAATTCCAATCAGCAGGAGAAACTTGAGGAGGAAGTGGATGCTTTCCTCAATCGGAACCAGAACTATCTTGCCTTGACGCATTGGAATGAAGAGGATTCCACGAAGAAACTCTTTGTGAAGAATCTCGAGAATGTCCAGGGCGATGAAAGGGATATCATCATTATGTCCGTCGGTTTTGCCAAAGGAAACGACGGAAAGGCTTTGATCAACGGACCTTTGAGTCTGCCAAAAGGGGAGAGAAGGCTCAATGTCGCTGCCAGTAGAAGTATCGAGCAGATGATCGTCGTTTCGACTATCTATGCCAGCGATATCGATGAGACGGGAAGGAAGAATCTCGGTGCCAAGAATCTGAAGGATTTCCTTCTCTTCAGTCAGAACTGCAAAGAATTTGCCTTCAATGCCTCCAACGATTCGCCGAACAAGGATCTTGCCTATTTCATCAGCAAGGAACTCAAGGACAAAGGATATGACTGTGATGTGGCTGTCGGTTCAAGCGAATTCAAGGTCGATCTTGCCGTCAGGAAGAAGGGGCAGAACGATTATCTTCTTGGAATCCTTCTCGATGAGAAGCCGCTCAATCCCAATGTCTCCTGCCGTGATCGTTTCTATGTGGAGCCGGTCATATTGAAAAATCTCGGCTGGAGGATCGTCCGTGTTTATACCGTTTCTTTCCTAAGATATCGGCAGCGGACGATCAAGAAGCTTATCGAGATGGTGGAATCCATTCAGGACGAGAGCCAGACGGAAGAGACTCTTTATGTTCCTCCGGTCCTTACCGAACATCATGTCACAAGTCAGGACTATGGAATCGTCCCTTATGAACCTTATGAGTTTGTTCCGGATTCTCCTCTTGTCGGAGATCTTGATCCGGAGGAATACTATTCCGGACTTTCCCAGTTCCTTTCTGAGCTCATCAAAAAAGAGTATCCGATATCAGAAGACCGGATACTCGAACTTTCCAAGAAGAAAATGGGCCTAAGCAGGCTCAGCCAGAGGAATGTTCAGACCATTCTTGCCCATATCAGGATGCTGAAACCTGTTGAGACAAAGGATCTCGAGGACAAGACGTTCTACTGGCCTAATGGCTGTGAACTTGCCGTGAAGAATTTCCGTTCTTCCGACCGCGATATTCTCGATATCAGCAAGGAGGAATTCCTCCCGTTGATCAACAACATCATTCGCATCTACAAGGATATCGACAAAGAAGAACTGATACGTGTCCTGGCTTTACAAATGTCCATCACCAGCATCAATTCGAAGGTGAGAAGGAAGCTGGAGTATGTGATCCATACCCTCAAAGAAGAGGGAAAGCTGGAAACTGGATATCATGAGCTTTCCGGCTACTTGATGAATTCGTAATCGATAGGATTTTCATCCACATTCCACTGGGAATCGAAATGAGAGATTTCCTTTCCCTGTGTGATGTGGATTTTTGCGTTGTCGGAATACCAGAGAATCATTCCCTGTACTGTCTTTGCAGTGGATGGAAGATAGATGTCTGTAAGGGAACTGCATAACGAGAAGGCTTCTTCCTGAATGATTTTGATATTGTCAGGCAGTTTCAGTTTTTTAAGGCTCAGGCATCCGGAGAAGGCTTTTTTCTGGATTTCGATGATGGTTGATGCTAACTGGATTGACTCTAGATGAATGCAGTTCCGGAAAGCGGATTCTCCGATTTTCTGTATTCCTTCTTCCAGAAATACTGTTTTAATCTGATGGTTGTTAAGGAAGGCATCTTTTCCTATTTCTAAAATGTAGTATGTTGAGTCGTTGTAGTGGATGCTGGATGGTATCATGATGTCTAATGTGCTTTCGACTGCCTTTCTTACGATGGCATTATGGCCTTTTATCTCATAGAATAGATTGTCTACTTGAATCATATCCGATGTTTTTTCTTCTTTGATGATAGGTACTTCTTCTTCCGACGCTTCTTCTTTCTTTACGACCGGATCGATTGTGACCGGTTCGACGACGGGTATGACTTTTTTTATTGGATTCTTTTCCTCTTTTTTCTCTTCTTTATAAGAATAGTCGAAGTTCAGTTTCGGAGCTTTATATTGGGCGTGAAAATCTTTTTCATGATAGATGTATTTTTGGCTTGTGAGCTCGCTTTTTCCTTTTTTGGAGACATAGTGGGCATAGACGATATAGGTGATTTCTTCTTTGTCTTCCTTTCTCTGGAAATAGGAGGAAAGCATGTCGGATTCCAACTTCCGGTATTTCTTTTCCTTGATTTTTGTCTGACGAATCGTGTCAATCGGTGTTTTGGTATTCTGAACGGTTTCGTCGAAGAGTTGGACGTATTTTCTGTAATAGTAGAGATTAGTCTTCCTCCTGATGGTCTTTTCCTGGAGTTCTTTGAGTCTGGATTTCAATATCTTGTCAGGATCGAACCCGGTTACGCTTTTTCTGGCTTTGTATTCTACCCTTTCCCTCATGGTATGGTTATAGGATATATCCCAGGAAGGGAATCTGTTGTTGAGTTCTTCCAGCTTTTTAATGATGAGTGAGGTGTTTTTGACTTTTTTCTGTCTTTGCTTCTTTAACTCACAATAGAGGATGAAAAAGAGGATGAGACAGAAGATGATGATGACAAATATACAGCTTATGATATTGGACATGACCTTGACCTCGGTTTAGTTTACCATAAAGTGATAATCCTAATAGTGTTTTAAATGGATTTTCTTTTCGTTTTATGCCTGTTTCTATGTGTTTTGTTTTCTTTAGAATGTCGGATTTGCTAAAATGAAGACTATCCGTATTTTTGAAAGGATAATAATATGAGAAAAACTAGAATTCTTTCTCTTTTTCTTCTTCTTGCCTTGATCTCGTCTTGCCGGAATAACTCTGCTTCGGTTTCTCCAACCAGTCCTTCTGCTATTTCAAAGAATTCCCAGACAGGAGGTAGTCATCCTTCTTCTACTTCCCATTCTTCATCTGTTTCTTCTTCGTCCTCTCCTTCTGTTTTGACTCAAGAACTGATTCAGGATACTTTGTCCCGGATGAAGCAGGGCAACTTTACTTTGGAGTATGATATCGGCTCGAATCATTTTAAGGATGTTCTCACCGACCGCTATTTCTATACGGGATATATCAATACGGGTTCTGTTCTTCTTAGGACTTTTTCCGATACTCCTATCAGCTATGATTTTCAGTTAGTGGATGATGGAAACGATATCGAATTGAAAGGACAGACGTTCAATTCGGAACAGACGGCGCAGGGTCTTACGGATATTTCATACGCAAACAAACTGAAGAATCTCGATGTTACGGATATTGAGACGTTCCAGGAGGGCAACGTTTTCAAGGTCATGGATTCCGACGTAGTGAATGCTCTTGCGAATCAGCTGGATTTCAATGGTTCTCTTGTCCGTGCGGATTTCTACATGGAGAATGGTAAAATCGTCTTCGAGCTGAAGGATTTCGATTCGACGACCAACAAATATTTCACGCCAGAGGGTGGGAAGGTCACGATTTCCGACGTTGGCTCTTCTTCTTTGGAAGCCATGGAGAATTTTTTGGCGAGCTATAAAAGACCGACTGAGAATCTTGTCTCTAAGGCAGACAATCTTTTCGGGAATGTTTACTTCGAGTCCGCAGTCTACGATTACACTCTTGATTATAACCGTGCGGATCTGAAAGGATATTCCAATCTCGAGATTTATCAGGATTTTATCCGAAAAACGGAAATCAACGATGAAGGAATTCCTTATATTGAAACGTATCATAAAAACTCGGATAATACACTGAATGTTGTTGGTGTTAATGCCAGAAATGAAGTTGTTGATAGAAAGACAACTAAAACATTTGACGATTTTCGACTTGTTGGAAAAGACGGATTTGAATTGAATTTGTTCTGCAAAATCAGAGAGGATGATGAGTATTATCTTTATTTGGGAAGTGATGCGAAAAAACTTGCTTATAGTATTACCCAGAGTTCTATTTTTTCCAAATATCCTTGTTTGAAGATACAGGCTAAAGTCAGTGAAGGAAAGGTGACTGAACTTCATTTCTATACGGGTGTTATGCAGGATCGGGACACCGGTGAGTATTTTTTCTATCGTATTGATACTATGGTTCATGAAGCGAATGTCATCGAACCACCAACTAAGAAAATACCTTCCAAAGACGATTCTAAGATCAAGGGATATCTATCCAATCTGAACCAAAACGACAGCGTATTTAAAGTGACTGTCGAGGATTCGGCATGGGAAGGAAATGCCAAGACGGAATATTTGAAGGGAAAAGATTTCTATATCAAAAAGGATTATGCAAAATCGGGTGAGAATATGAACCCGACCCTTATCCGCGGATACTATAAGAAGAATGGGAAAATCTATCCGTTCTCTTATGATTATGAGGAAAAGGTAGAACTTTCCGGTGCTTATGAGGAAAGGGAACTTAAGGACATTGTCGGATTTTCTCTCTCTTCGGAAGTTCTTTCCCTGGAAGGAGACAAGATTTCGACTACAGGCGACATTCTTGATCTGGGAAAATCCATTGCTTTTTCTTCCTATCCGGATTATCTGGACCCGACTTCCTTTGTAATGAATGTTACCAACGGAAGAATTTCCAACTTGTCCTATGAATATGGTGGGAGCGGATTCAGTGGAAACGAAACCTTCGCTTTCGATTATTCTGATGTGACGATGGATTCTTCTCTTAAATCATCCTTGGATGAGAAAATCAATGCTCTTCCTCAAAAACTTACATGGGAAGCCAACAACAAATCCATGTATGAGGAAATGGTTGATTATTTCGGTGAGGAATTTGCAAGCAAGATTCCGTATCTGAACACCAACCTGGTTTTTGATCATGGAATGGATGATGGAATCTATTTTGGAGTTTATATTTCTTCAGCCGACATCGGAGATTATATTACCCGGTACAAGGCTTATCTTCTGACTCTTGGATATACGAGCAATGATGATACGACTTTTGTTAATGAAAAAGATAAAGTAAAACTTGTGGTTTCGACAGACAAGGATGAGTTCTTATCCATTTACAAGCTTTGATCGGAGGAAAATTCAAATGAGAAAAGAAATCGATATGGAGACTTACCCTAAAAGAAACCAATACCGGTGGTTTTCGACTTTTCAGGATCCGACTTATGGTTTTGATGTCGATATCGATGTCAATGACCTTGTTCTTCTGACGAAGAAAAGAAAGCAGTCTTTCTTCATTTATTTCTATTACATCATTCTCCGTGCCATCGACAGAGTCGATGAGATGAAGATGAGGGAAGTGAACGGGAAGGTTTATCTCTATGATACGATCAATCCCACCATGACGGTTATGACCGATTATGGTATTTATCAGAATGCGGGGACTGAAATGGAATGGGATTTCAAGAAATTCTATAAAAAACTCCGGTCTGTGATCGATGAAGCCAAGCATCTACCACCGAGCGATGATCTTGATCGCTATCCGGTCTGTTCCAGGCCCGATTGCCTTTATACGACCTGTATTCCGATTCTATCCATCAAGTCGATGACACACCCGACTCCCAGCGGAAATCGTGACTCACTGTCTGTTCCCAGAATCTGCTTCGACAGATACGAAATCAAACAGGATGGGAGATATCATCTGACATTGAACATTACGGTTTCCCACACATTGGTCGATGGATTCCCACTTGCCAGGTGTTTCAACTATATCAAAGCGGATTGTAAGAAAGTCGACGAGATTTTCAAGGAATAAGAAAAAGGACGGAAAACATAACTTGTCTTTCCGTCCTTTTCCTTTATCTATTTTTAAGGGTCACTTTTTTCCCGTCGAAACGATAGCCGTAGTCCAATGCAGAATAAGTATAGATGTTTCCGATTTGGAATTCTTCGCCATGGATAAAGAAGAAGAATGTCTTATCGTCTCCTGCTTCAAAATAGTATTCCAAATTTGTGAACCGGACGGAGAAATTCATCGAATGACTGCCATCATCGTTCTTTGTCAAATCTTTCTTCCGGAATTGGAAAAGAATGTTTTCTTTGTAGGAGGAGGACATTGCGGGATTGCTATCTACGATAGAGAAAAGGGTGTTTTCTTGAATGGGGGCTTCTTTTTCGCTATAGAATGTCCCTTTTAGTTCGTAACCAGGTGTGATTATAGATGACAGTTTGAAATCGACGCCGATCCGGTCGTTTTCCTTGTTGCCATCTCCGTAGCCGAACTGGATTTCGTAGTTTCTTACCGAGTCGCAACTCGACAGCAGGATTGAAGTGAGAAAGAGATAAATATATTTTCTTTTCATAGGTTTCTCCTTATTCCATTATAACATTGGCTTCTTTGTCCTGGTATGTTGTTTGTGTTTTTTATTTCGCTGTTCTTTGTTTCGATTCTTGCTTATTTTTCCTATGCAGCAGTTCTTAGGGTTTCGAAAAGTTCATCTTTTCAGTCACTATTTTGAGATGAAAATTATGGAATTTGAATTGAATTTTCGAAGACTGGTGTATAATCATGGAAAAAGAGGGAACTTATGAAAAAAGAAAAGAAATGGTCTACAAAGAAGAAAGTCATAATTGCTGTCTTGGCTTCCGTCCTTTCGCTCTTTGTGATCCTAGGAGCCACTATCGGTGGATTTGTCCTATATTCGAAAGCTTATTCGGTCAAGAAAGGGAGTACGACATCCAAGAATCAGAACGGACTTATCATGCAGGGCCATGAAGACCAGGACAGGCGCTCTTTGTATGACAAAAACGGTAACAAGATCGTTTTAAGAGGTGTCAATGCCGGAAACATACTTCTTCAGGAGGGATGGATGTCTCCTTTTGCGTTGGAACCGAAGGACGATAAGAATGGTGACCTTGTCAAGGACAAAGACGGGAATCTGAGCTATCCGGAGTTTACTCAAGAGGACTTTCTGTCTGCGCTTGACATGAATCCGAATCTGAAGGATTCCAAGGATGAACTGCTCGATAGTTATTACAAGACCTTCTTTTCCGAAGATGATTTCCGGATTGTCAAAGAGGAACTGAAGTTCAATTGCATCCGTCTTCCTTTCTATTGGAGAAATATCCTCAATGATGACTACAGCCGAAAAGAGGAATCGGTTGCTTTTTCGTATCTTGATTGGTTTTTGGAAAACTGCAGCAAGTATGAACTTTATCTGATTCTGGATCTTCATGGTGCTCCGCAAAGTCAGAACGGATATGAGCATTCGGGCATCATTCAGGATAAGGCTATGCTTTACAACGACAAGAAGGCTATGGAAGCTACCATCAATCTTTGGGGATATGTATCGGACTATTATACCAATCGTAAGCCGGAGCTTGGATCCTATATTGCCACATATGATCTTCTCAATGAACCTCAGACGGAAAAGAACACTCCGGAAGCAAAGGAATGTTTTGATCTCCAGGATAAAATTTATCAGAGAATCAGGAAAAACAACGATAAACACCTTATTACCATCGAATCGGTGTGGGATTTTTCCGTATCACCGGATCCAAAAGAATATGGATGGGAAAACATCATGTATGAGTACCATCATTACAATTGGAACAACAAAATTGTAACTATGGATGCCTTTATGGCGTATCACGACATGAAGCATATCGGTGCAGATTATGATGTCCCTATCTTCATCGGGGAATTTACCTATTTTGAAAACCGGAACAGTTGGAAAACGGCATTGGTGGATTGGTATGGGAAACGGGACTATAGCTGGACCATTTGGTCATATAAGTGTACAGTTACCGGTTATTGGACGACTTCATGGGGCGTCTATACCGTGAATCTGAACTTGGATACAGAAAAAGAAGAAAAGAAATGCAACGTCTCTACGTGCACGAAGGAAGAATTCCTTTCTGCCGTAGAGAAGACGAAGACGGAAAACTGCAGCAAAGGAACTCTTTATGAGGTCATTCAGTCTTATCAGAAGGAATTCGACTCGGGTGCTTCTGATTGAAATATTCCTTCAGTCTTTCTTCTCCGAGCATCTTGTATCCGTCTATGGATTGGGATTCGTATTTATCGACCCAGTGATTCAGAAGAAGGTATGGGTGTTCTTCCCCGGTTATTTTGAGGATTGTTTCCTCTGATGGTCTATACCCTTCTTTTTCGATTCTTCTGAAATTGCAATCCTCATCGGTCCTATTGTAGATAAGATGGCCTTCATACTTCGTTATGACAGCCTGATATGGGGTGTAGATGCAGTTTGTGGGACGGATATCATGAATCAGACAGCATTTCTCGGTTCGAAAGTAGCATTTGCGGTTCTTTCTGAAATTCTCTTCCACCTGTGCTCTTATTTGGTCATCGTTATCTAGTAGTTTTTTGATTTTTATCCACTCGTCTTCCCGGATATCGATATCATTGTCGATGCAGCATTTTCCTTTGAACGGGCAGTTGTTGCATTTCTTCCAGAAAGGATCTTTTTCCTCGAGTTCTTCGATTTCTTTGAACAGCTCTTTTTTGATTTCGTCCAGCGTATGGTTTTTCATTCCTGTATTTTACGTCGAAAAAAAGCAAGTATATCAAACATTGATGTGAAAGAGCTTCCATACACTTCTTGTTTCTTTTATAATAGATATATGTAAAAAAGGAGGTAAATGAAATGCCATTCAAGAAAGTTGTTGTTGCCGGAGGCGGGGTTTTGGGATCACAAATTGCTTTTCAATGTGCAGTTAAAGGATTCGATGTCACTATCTGGCTAAGAAGCGAAGGTTCCATTGCCAGATGCAAACCAAAACTGGCAAAGAACAAAGAGGCTTATCTGAATGCTGTGGAAGATATGAAGAAGGGGATAACAGTCAGAGGCTTGTATGATGGAACTGGATTCAATCTTGCCATTGCCGATAAGCTGATCAGTCAGATTGAAAATGCTTCTTTGTCCATCAAACTGGAAACGGACCTCAAGAAGGCTGTTGAGGACTGCGATATTTTGATTGAGTCTATGGCCGAAAACAAAGAGGATAAGATTGCATTCTATAAGACGGTCGCTCCTCTTCTTCCGGAAAAGACGGTTATCGTTACCAATTCTTCCACGATGCTTCCTTCGACATTTGCTAAATTCACCGGTCGTCCGGAAAAGTATCTTTCCCTTCATTTCGCCAATGAAATCTGGAAGAACAATACGGCTGAAATCATGGGACAGGAAAAAACAGAGAAGAAGTACTATGATGAAGTCGTTGAATTCGCTTCCGGAATCGGTATGGAGCCTCTTAAGCTTCATAAGGAGAAGAATGGCTATATTCTCAACTCGATGCTGGTTCCTTTCCTTTTCTCGGCACTCGATCTTTACGCTACCGGAGTCTCCGATCCTGAAACCATCGACAAGACTTGGGTAATGGGAACCGGAGCTCCTGCTGGACCATTCCATATCATGGATGTCGTCGGCCTTCAGACGGTCTACAACATTGTCATGATGTATGTAAAGATTCCTTCGTTCCTTGCTCCGTATCATTTCAAGGAAATGGCCAAGCTTGTGAAGAAGATGCTTGATGAAGGAAAGACGGGAAGAGGAGCCGGAGAAGGTTTCTTCAAGTATTGATGTTCGACAGGGCTTTATGCCCTGTTTCTTTTTTTGAGCATTCTTTTCTTTGGAAAAATAATCGCTGTCGGTTATAATGAACTTCGTTTTTTGAAAGGATTCGAATATGAGAATTGGTTTTGACAACGACAAGTATCTGGAAATGCAATCCGAACAGATTCAGAAAAGGATTGAAAAGTTCGGAGGGAAACTTTATTTGGAATTCGGAGGTAAGCTTTTCGACGACTACCATGCTTCAAGGGTTCTTCCCGGCTTTCTTCCCGATAGTAAACTCCGTCTCCTTCTCAAGATGAAGGACAAGGCGGAAATTGTCATTGTCATTTCCGCTGAGACCATCGAACAGGCCAAAATCCGCGCTGACCTTGGTATCACCTATGATCAGGATGTGTTCCGTCTTATCGATGCTTTCCAGGCAGCTGGACTTTATGTCGGAAGCGTCTGCCTGACTCATTTTGACAACAGCCAGAAGAAGGCGAAGGCATTTGAGAAGACGCTTGAGAAGCAAGGCATCAAGACCTATAGGCATTATGTCATCAAGGGGTATCCTTATGATGTGGATACGATTGTCTCGGATAACGGACTGGGAAAGAACGAGTACATTGAAACGACTCGCTCCCTTGTTGTGGTCACAGCCCCAGGACCGGGTGCCGGGAAGATGGCAACCTGCATCTCGCAGATCTACCAGGACAGCAAACGGGGAATCAAATCCGGCTATGCGAAGTTCGAGACCTTCCCGGTCTGGAATCTTCCTTTGAAACATCCGGTCAATCTGGCCTATGAGGCAGCAACGGCTGATCTTGATGATATCAATATGATTGATCCCTATCATCTCGAAGCGTATCAGATTGCCACGGTGAATTACAACCGGGATATCGAAATCTATCCTGTCCTGAGAAGATTGTTCGAGAAGATTTTCACTATGTGCCCGTATTTATCTCCTACGGATATGGGAGTCAATATGGCCGGATACTGCATCGTCGACGACAAAGTCTGCCGGGAGGCCTCAAGACAGGAAATCATCCGCCGATACCTGAAGGCTCTGATTGATTTCCGGAATGAGAAGATCTCCGAATCTACTTTGAGGAAAATCGAGGGTATCATGCAGGAAAATTCCATCTCAGTCAATGAACGGAAATGTGTCCAACCTTGCATAGAGAAGGCAAACCGCCTCGGACAACCTGTATCCTGCATGGAGCTTGAGGATGGAACTCTGATTCTTGGAAAGAACTCGACACTGCTTGGTGCGACATCTGCTATGCTTTTGAACGCATTGAAGCACTTGGCCGGAATCTCCGACAAGGTCCTCCTTCTTCCGCCTTCGGTCCTGGAACCGGTCTGCAGGCTGAAGACACATGAACTTGGCGGTCACAATCCTAGACTTCATGTCAACGAGATTCTGATTGTATTATCCATTTCTGCACTTACCAATCCACTTGCCAGTCTTGCCTTGGAACAGCTTGATAAACTGAAAGGCTGTCAAAGCCATTCTTCGGTCATTCTTTCCCAAGTGGATCTTGATACGCTTAAGAAACTGGGAATCGATCATACCTGCCAGGCCAAATACGAGACCAAGAAGTTATATCACGCAAAATGAGAAAAAGAGGACTGCCTGACTTTAGAAGCGGGGCGGTCCTCTTTTGTTTCATATAAAAAACGGCACCTTGAGGTGCCGTAAATTTACCCGGCCTTGTTCTTGTTGCTGTAATAGGCTCCTCCGAAAAGAAGAGCAAGGGAACCGGTATAGAGCATGGTTTCGAACATTTTTGCCAACGAGAAGGCTTCGCTGTTGACAAGACTGATGATGAGAACGACGATGTAGGATACCATGACGAAAAAGGCATAGCCTAGACAGGAGAAACTGAATATCATTCCTAAAAGTTTCTCCGGAATGAAGAGCATGACCACTCCGCAGACGAGAATGAGCAGATAGAACATTTCGGCTATGGAGGTGATGACGCTGTTGGCTATCTGGTTTCCGAAGTTCATGGAATAGTGGCCTACGATGATCAGTATCAGTAGGGAAGGTGCAATCGCTGTTGTTGTCGACAGATTGTCTCTTGTCTTGAATAGGATGAAAAAGTAGAAAAAGAAGAGAAGGAAGATGACAAAGACATCGACGATGAAATTCATTACGGAAACAACAGTGTTTCCTATAGAGGGTACGCCTTTTTTGATGAGGTAGTAGATGATCAGCGTGATTCCGGAAATCAGAAAGAGGGCGTGACTCAAGGATATTCTTCGTTTTGTGGTTTTGTTTTTTGCCATATTTTATTTCCCTATTTTCCTAAACGAATGATCAAAACCTTCGATGAAGTCAGAGATGAGACATAGATTCTCATGGTTCCTTTTCCTCCGAGGATTTTCGCAGTCGTCATCATGCTTCCATCCGTGGAATCAACAAAGTCCAGGGAGAGTTTGTCTTTCAGGTCCTTCTTGATTTCACCAAGCAGCTGATAGGCCTTTTCGGAATCGTTTCCTTCGGTGGAAAGAACGATATAGAGGTTATTGTTGACGTTGTTGAGGATGGTGTAACGATAAAGCTTCTGAACGAGTTCTGAAGAAAAGATGTTGATGGAATCCAGATTGGTGTTTTTTCCATAAAGGTTTTCGAGGAGGTCTTTTCCGGTTTCCTTCAAGGCGTTTCCGTTGCTGTCGATAATGTCTTTCATCTCGGCATAGTTTTTCACGGTTGTAAAGGTGCTGTAGGAAGAGAAGTCTGCAGTTTCCAGAGGAATGGAGGATGTGGATTTGATGTTTGAGAAATCCTCGACATATTTCCCTTCTTTGGTGTTGTAGGTAAAGCCTTTGAAGACGCCAGCCTTACTGACGGTTAGTTCAAGTGTGGTTGCGTCCGAGGCACTGGAATCGGTTGTGAGTACGGTGGCGACATAGGCTGGATTGAGTTCCTTCTTCAGAGTGAAATGATAGTCTTCATCGTTTTTCTCTTCGTAGTCGAAGAGTTCCTTTGCGAATTGGAAGGTGGGGAGCCCGCTTCTTTGCGAAAGGACTTTGTATTCTCCTTTAGCGATTTTGTTTCCCTCTTCGCTAGAATAATAGTCGAAATCATTTTCGTTTACTTTGTGGACTCCGGAATAGACTTCGCTTGAAAGCTGGATGTCCGTTGTTTCGTTTAAGGTTCCGGAATAGATGAATTCACCCTTGATGCTGATCTCTGGATTTGTGGCGGAGGACAAATCAAGCTTCAGTGTTTTTCCGTTTTCCTGGAAAAGAAGCTTGTTCGAACCGTCATAAGGCCAGTCTTTTCCGTGTCCGACTTGCGCCGTTGTCGGGTCATAGGTGAAGGTAGCGACGATTTCGCCGCCTTCGTTTCTGCTCACTTCACAGGAATAGGGTGTCGTGCTTTCTTTGCCGTTTGTCTCTGTCGAGGTGCAGACCAGGGTATACTTTCCGTCCAGACTTGTGTAGATGGTTTTTGTGTTCTTGATGTTTCCTGCTTTGTATGTCCTATAGTAATCGTAGAGACTATATCCTTCTTCCGTGATATATCCCTTGGATTCCCTTAGAAGGATTCCAGATTCATCCTTATATTGGCTGCTATAGGTATAGCTTCCTTCTCTTAATTCCTTTAAGGCTTTATCCAGGGTATCGAAATAGTCTTTCTCATCGCTCTTGATGGAATAAGGTTTTACTTCTATGTCTTCCATGGTGACGGTTGTCTCGTTAACTGCGGCGATGTCTGTGGCAAAGCTTGCCTCGAATTTTGCTTTTCCGACACTTCCGAAGTCGGCAAGGTCGAGACTCATGCTATAGGTTCCGCCATAGCCGACGATATCTCTGTTGTCTGTGATGACGTAAGCATCTTTTAACCGGATGTTTCCGGCCTGGAACGCATTTTGGAATGTGGATAAAGTCGGATGCGTGTTCGGATTTATGGTCATTCGGAATACGTCGTTGAATCTTTGCAAGGCATTCCTGTCGGAAATGGAAAAATAATCATAGGCAAAGTAGTCTTTTTCATCCACTGTTTTATCGTATGTGAAATCTTCTGCCTCCAAGGAACCGAGCACATTTTGGAAGATGAGGTCATCGAATTTGATTTCCTTGTAATTGGAATCATAGACCGGGGCGATGGCAACTGTATTGTTGATATCTGGGTCGGTGTAATAGCAGGCGATTCCTTTGTCATCTCTGAAATAGCCTGTTTTCGTTGTCACATCACCGATTTCGTAGGTGTCTTCATCCGTCACTTCCTTGGACGTAACGGTTTCCTGGTAGAAGCCGTCGGACATTCTGGTTGTGGTTTTGCTTTCGTGGTTCTCTACGGATGTTTCAAGGCCTTTTTCCACGGTAATCTTGAGATTGTAATCGGTCGTGAGAGTAATGCTTTTTCCTGAAACGAGGTCAATGTCTTCTTGGCTGAGTTCTTTTTCGGTCGGGACGTTGCTTTCGCTTGTGTGGCTTGTCGAGTTGTCGCTTTTCTTGTCAGTGGTTTTATCTGTTCTCTGGCTTGCGGTCAAATGCGAGTTCTGGTTTTCGCTGTTTTTGCTATCCGCTGTGGTGCTTTTTTTACTGCAACCGGCTAGCAGTAAGCATAACGACAATATACTGATGATGTTTTTTTGTCTCATATGTGCTCCTTGTTATCGTGAATAGTTTAAACGTTCCTTTCCGGATTTCAAATCTATAAATGACAAACTTGTAAAATCAAGGTATTCCCCTTTAAAAGTGAAGCGCTTTCATGACTTCATGGCGCTTCGAATTTGGAGATTCTTTTTGTTTTGTATAATTTCTGTTTTTATTCCACGGTTTTAACGATATAATTATGGTTATCACACTAAAAGGGTTTTAGTATGGTTATTTGCTGAATATGTAATTTCGGCATGAAAGGATAACTTATGAAGAAAAAAGTCACAAAGATCGTCTCTATTGCAGCCTTAGCCTTACTTCTTGCTTCCTGCAACAACACTTCTAACAGCCAAAGCAAAACGAGCCACAATTCTGAGGCACCGATCAGCAATCGTACTTCGACTACGGATCAAAAAGATTCCAAGAAGACGAATTCGGCTAAGCCCTCTTCGGATAAGGAAAGTGAAAAGACAAATTCCGGTTCTTCTAGCACGACAAAGTCTGATTCTACAGACCCGATTGTCTACTATACGGTTACTTTCGATCTTGATGGTGGCACTATTGCCGATCCAACTGCCGTAAAAACTCAGAAAGTCCAGGAAGGACGATGGGCCAAGAAGCCGATTATCTCACCGACCAAGGACCATTGCGAATTTTTAGGTTGGTATGATTCAGAATTCCTTTATAACTTCAATCAGCCTGTCTATGGCAATCTCAACCTCAAGGCAAAGTGGAGTGTGAACGAAGAGGAAAAGGTCACTCTTACCATCGATCCTAACAATGGCCAAAGCACTTATACAGTTGATACATTCCTGGGAGATTATGTTTCCTTGGATACTCCTTCAAAGGAAGGCATGGTTTTCACTGGATGGTATCTGAATGACGATGAAAGTCAGAAATTCACGGGACGTGTCACAGAAGAAGCACGCGATTCTTCAAGAATCGTCGCTCATTATGAGAAACAGTCCTTCAATTACAAGTTTATTGTGAACGATGATGGTACTGTGACGATTACCGGCATTTATGATATTGATTCCGTCGTTTTGAATATCCCGTCAACTATCAATGGCAGAAATGTTACGGCTATCGGAGAGAATGCTTTCAACAGCCGCATCAGTATTACCGATATCGATATTCCAAGTACCGTCACTTCGATTTCTCCTAAGGCTTTCGTGGGTGCCCGTGCCCTGAAATCTATTACCGTCAACAGCAACAACACGGCTTTTGAATCCGATGGCGGAGTCCTTTATACCAAAGGTAAGACGGAAATCGTTTTCTGCCCTCCGAAATATACGACATCTGCTTTCACACTTCCGGATACAGTAGTCAAAGTCGGGGACTATGCGTTCTATGGGCATAGCGATTCCGGTATTTCTTCCATCAATTTCAATGAAGGACTTGAGGAAATCGGTGCCTATGCCTTCTATGAAAACGAAAAAATCACTTCGCTTACTTTCCCAAGCACATTGAAGAAGATCGGTGGTCATGCGTTTTATTCCAATGGACAAGGAACGAATCAATTGAACCTTTCCTGGAACGAGGGACTTGAGGAAATCGGTGAGGATGCTTTCCTTGGCCAATATATCAAGGGAACTCTTTCATTCCCAAGTACAGTCAAAGTAATTGGCGATTATAGTTTCTGTACTCCAGCCGACTCGCACTGTGCGATTACCAAAGTTGAACTTCCTGCTTCTCTTGAAACATTCGGAAACGGCGCATTCTTCTATGGTGTAGGTATCGAATCCATCAGCATTCCGGATTCCAACAAGAATTTCAAGGTCGTCGATGATGTCCTTTACTCCAAGGATGGGACCAAATTGGTTTGGTGTCCTAGCGATATGGCCGTCCATCAGAACATTTCCGAATTCGATATTCCTTCCGGTGTGATCGAACTTCTTCCTCATTCTATGAGTGATATCCGTTATGTTGACGGCATCAACTTCCCTTCAACTCTCAAGAAAATCGATGATAATGCCTTCCATAACAATTATTACCTTACTTCTCTTGTCATTCCGGATAGCGTAACCGAAATCGGAGAAGAAGCTTTCATGATGATGGATAAACTTACTTCCGTCACCTTCGGAAAGGGAGTGAAGAACATTCCTGAGGCAGCCTTCTATGAATGTTCCTCTATGACGGATGTGGAAATCCCTGCTTTTATCGATACAGTCGAAAAGGATGCCTTCTTCGGATGCAATCTGAAGAGTGTTACCTTCCATGAAGGTCTTAAGTCTATCGGCGATACTGCTTTTGCCGCCTATACGACCGGAAGTGGAAAAATCACCAGTCTTGTCTTCCCGGATTCTCTTCAGTCCATCGGAGCAAGCGCATTTGCCGGTCAAAGCAATATCAAGACGATTACTTTCGGAAAGAACATCAATAACATCGGAGGCAACGCCTTTGGAGAATATGGCGGAAATGCTGCTCCGGTGCCTAGCGAACTTCTCGCTACACCAGATGCCATTCAGGCCGGCCTGAAGGTGGCTAATGATACTCTGATTTCCGCAGATGGAAAGAAAGCCATGTACTGTGTGGCTGGTTATACAGGTGCCATTGTTCTTCCTGAAGGTGTCGAAGAGGTTTCTCCTTATGCGTTCAAGAGAGTCAAAGCCACTTCGGTTAAGCTTCCCTCTACTTTGAAGACAATCGGAGAAGGTGCTTTCGAATATGCCTTTGTCTATAAGAAAGGTGAAACGGAAGTCAAATTGGATATTCCTGCTAGTGTTTCTACAATCGGAGAAGGTGCTTTCTACTTCTCCAATGTTGCTTCTTTGACCCTTCATCAGGGACTTGAGGAAATCGGTACTTCAGCATTTGAGATGGCGATGGATCTGACAGGAAGCGTCGAATTCCCGGCATCCGTAAAGAAAATCGGTGATGATGCTTTTGCAAATTCCAGCCTTTTAGGTATTACGTTCAATGAAGGACTCGAAGAAATCGGAAAAGAAGCTTTCTTAGGAAACAATCAGCTGAGCGGTGTCTTAGCTCTTCCGTCAACTTTGAAATCCATCGGTGAAGCAGCCTTTGTCGGAAGACGTAATTCCTATTCCAACAGTCTTACTGATATCACGCTTCCGAATGGTTCGAACTATTTTGCTGTCGAAAATACCGCTCTTTACAACAAGGATAAGACAAGACTTGTCTATGTCCCGGCAAGAACCACACAGACTTCGATTACATTTGCTTCTACGTTGAAGACAATCGACTCTTATGCCATCAGCGGAAACCAGAATCTGACAGACGTCGTCCTTCCGGATGGACTTGAAACCATCAGCGAAGGGGCATTTGCCTATTGTCCGTTTATGTCAACCAAGACATCCCTTGTTATTCCAAGTTCCATCACAGCTATCGGCTACCGTGCCTTCGATGGTTGGAAATCGACCCAGAAGATCGCCATGCCGTGGAGTGAGGATAAGACATTGATGAATATCGGTGACGATTGGAAGAATAGCTGCCGTGCAACAATCACCTATAAGGACTAAGCAATGAAATACGCAAAAACAATTTTGACACTTCTGTCTGTTTTCACGTTGGCATCCTGCGGTGGAAACTCATCCGGAAACTCTACGACAAATACCGGAACGGGAAGCGGAAATCCTTACGCTTCCCAAAATTCCGCTAAATCGGATGTGGAAGATACTTCTACAAAGTTTGTCATCAATGCACCAGGAAAAGAAGATGATATCTATAAAAATCTTTCTATGGATCTGACAAAGCCTAGCCACCCTGCAATCGAAGGATATGCGTTCGAAGGCTGGTATACAGAAAAGGAAGGTGGAAGAAAAGTCGATTTTTCCAAATCGCAGCCCAAAATCTGTTATGGACATTGGACAGACTACAGTCAGTTGACCGCAAGCGAAAAGCTTGAATATTTCATCAATACGCTTACGGAATATTCCGGGGAAGTCGTTCATACCGATGCGGATGAATCCGTCGCCTACCAGAGTGCTTTGTCTGAGGATATCTATGTCGGAACAGATCATTTCTTTGCCGACAGATATGAAGACACATTTGTCAATTTCGATCATTATACTCCTTATTATGCTTATACAGAGGATGATATCGCTGATGAAGACAAGAAGTATTCTTTGGCTGAGATAAACAAAATCAATCATCGAATCCAGATTCAGGAATTCTATCAGGATGGTAATGTCTATTCGGTCGGAAAATTCGACCCTGAATTCCGTAATTACAGCAAAGTGGATATGAAGGATGGATATTCCAAGAGCAAGATGAATCTTGCTAAAGCTAAATCTACCTTATCTATCGGTTTTGAATCCTATTTTCTCGGCTATCCGAGCCAGCTTCTTACCTATATGCAGAAGAACCATGAGTTCTATGAGGCTTCTTCTATAAGCGGTGACGAAGGCAAAGAAGGCGATTACTATTACTTTAAGAATATCGATGTTACCGGTGTTGATCCGTATTTGGATTCTGGAATCGATTTTGAAATCGGATTTGCAATTACTTCGACTAGCGGTGATTACAACATGACCAGCATTTATCAGGCAACATCAGGAATTGCTTTTAAGAATGGTAAAATTGCACATTGCAATATGACAAAGGTTATAGGTAGTTCCTTGAACAATGAACTTCTTGAAGTGTATTCCTATTCGAATTTCTATGATTTCACTCAAGGTGATATCAACCGCCCATACGATGGCGTGAAGTTCAAACTGTCTGATTTCGAAGAACTTGAAGACGAATAAGTAAAAAAGTCAGGACTTTTCTTAGGCCCTGACTTTTTTTGTACACAAAAAGCCTCCGCTAATAAACGGAGGCTAGAAATCATTTAAGCGATGGCTGAAAATCCTGTGGCAAGGAAGATTACCGTATCATCAATCTCGTAACGTTCATCCGGAGTGAATATCTTCTTCTCTTCATCGATGGTGAATAGGACTGCTTTTCCGTTTAATGTGACGGAGAGTTTTGTTCCCTCGATTGTATAGGCGACATTGGTGTTTTTGGCATTGCTTCCACCAAGTGGACTTGTCTTGCTTGCCCCATATCCGGCTGAGGTAGATAAGGTCATTTCTTTGTCGGAGAAGACGAAGAACATATCCTTTTCTTCGCTGGTCGATCCATATTCCTCGTCTTCATAGGTAATAGAGACAGACCCCTTGAAAGTTTTTCCTTTCAACCATTCCGGAATGACGACTGCTTCTTTCTTGACCGCTGTATAGGTCTTTGCGGCCGTATCGAGAGTAACGGTATAGGTGTTTTCTCCTTCAACGACTTCAATAGTCCCATCCTCTTTTTTCGTATAGGTGATGGTTTTATCACCCATGGTTCCTGTGCCATCTCCGTTGAGGACAAGCTTTCCGGTTGTCTCGTTTTCGTATTCTTCTTTGACGGCACTTTCGACTATGGTAAGTTTTCCGTTTTCGTTCTTCATGTTGATGACTTCGTTGTCCGTGGTCGTGAAGGTGAATTCGGTTCCATCGGTCTTGATGGTTTCCGGTGTGTTGATTGTTCCCCAAATATAATTGGTTCCATCATAATAGACAGAGGAATAAGAAGAATCCTTTGCACCGGTGGACGGGTTGTTCATGGTTGCTACCAAATTATTTCCTGTCTTGGCATTCAGAACCTGGAGGTTGCAGTGGCTTAATGCCATCTCATCGATCTTGGTGGAGAGGAAATATACCATGGAAGGAGAATACTGATAGATGGCATCTTTTCCGTCCGGTGAGACCCAGAATGGTTCGCTGCTTCCGAATTCCAATGCACCGCTATCCAGAACATGGATATCTTTGCTTGCAGAATAAATTGCACTATTTGTTCTGAAATCACCCTGGAAACTATCATTCAGGATCATGTTTGCAAAGGAATCTGTACTGCTGAGCCTTGCACCGCGGAAAGTTCCTACACCATAGTTTATCGGCGTATAGGTGTTATCCTCTTTGACCATAAGGTTATAGGAAGCTTCACCGAATGTGAACTTCAAGGCAGAACCGCCAAGGCTGGTATAGCTTCCGTTTTCTTCAGTGCCATCCTCTTTGGTAAGAACCGCACTGCCGAAACCATCGACCTTGATGCTTCCGAATTTGCCGGTGATGGTCTTTTCTTCACCTTTGACATAATCGTTCAGCTTGCCTTTCTTGTTTTCGAAGTAAAGCGTATTTGCCCCGTCGCTGACGCTGAAGATTGCACCATCTGTGCTGAAGGAGTCCTTTCCGTTCTTGACTTCGACTGTAACAGCTTTGGCATCGACATTGTAAAATGATCCATAGAGTGAAGCCTTTGTCAGTTTGAGATAGACAAATTTGCTCTTCTGGTCATCGCCGATTTCGGCAACATAGGATCTGACTGTGGCACTATAATCATCGCTGTAGACGATATTCTTCTTTGTGATAGTGTCGACTCCATCGATGAAGAAGTCGATTTGGTTGAGGGATGTAGCCTGATTCTGCTTGGCTGTTGTTACACTGTATGCGGAATATTCGTTCACATAAATTAAATCAGTACTGAGTTTCTTTCCTGGGTAATAATAGGTTCCATTGGTAAGGATGAAATCATCGCTTGTTGAATTATAATCGTTAAGATAGATGCTTTGATGGTTAAGTGTTCCATAACCGGTGGAAGAAAGATCCAACGTCTTTGTTGTAGAAAGCCTGTCGTTTCCGTAACTGCTATAGGCAACACCAGCTTTCTTTCCCAAGAGAACATCACCAGCCTTGAGAACAACGTTTCCTTCCTCCACAGTGAAAGTAAGGGTGTCGTTTTCTTTTCTGTCCGGGACACAAAAATCCTTGTCGGTGTAATATCCGTCTTCCGTTCCGAGAGTTAAGGCATTTCCGGACCCACGCTGTACACTGATGGTCTTGATACCGTAGTTGTCTTCATCGGTCAATGTGGCTTTGATATAAACCTGATCGGTTTTTCTGACGCCAGCAAGAGGAGCTTCTGTATAGGTAGCAGCTCCATTCTCATCGAGGGTCTTGAGATATGCTTTCAAAGTGACATGATCAGAATTTACAAGGTTGATCTTGTATCTTCTGGCTTTTGTTGTGATCTTAAGATCGACGCTGGAGGAAGGCATTTCGAATTCGTATTTTCCGGTCTCTTCATTGAGGGTTGCCAGAATTCCGTTGGCCTCAATCTTGTCGATATCATAGTAGTCGTTACCGTTCACAGTGACGGAAACCTTATCCTTGTAGATGGAATAATCGGCGACGCTGACATTGTCCTTCAGGGTAAGCTTGTGTTTTGTATCCGTAGTTTCGAATTCTTCGCCATCCACGATGCGAGGATTGATCTTGAAAATAGATGCAGTGGTCTTCCTTGTGATTGTTACCGGACCATCGGGCATAATGAAAGTATAGGATCCGTCTTCGTTCTTGGTATATTCGACGTTGGCTTCTTCTTCTGTTTTTCCGTCTCTTGTGATGACAACTTCTCCGTCGAATTCATATCCTGCTTCAAGACCGATACGGAAATTGACGCTTTCGCCTTTGCTGGCTGCGGTAGGACCGGAAACAATGGCACCATCTCCTGCTTTATCGGTGATGGAGAATTTTGCAGGAGCATCGGATAAGGTGACAACAACATCCATATCTTTACCGGTATTTATGAAACTTCCTTCAAATGTTTTGGCAGAACCATCTACCGCATGCATCATAACTTCGTCGTCATCTGCTTTTACGATTGGAGAAGTCTTTGTTTCATCTCCAATGGTAACACGGACTGTAACAAGTTCTAATTTCTTTGCTTTCGTAGTAGAAACAGCTATGGTTGCTCCCGGAATTTGGGCAACATTGATGTTGTAAAGTTTATCTTCGGTTTTGGCAGTAACCGTCAAAGCGTTATCCGGCATGACGAAGGAATAAGTTCCCTCTTCGTCAGCTTCCAGGACATTTACGCCATCGATGGTAATATAGGAAAGAACTTTTTCTTCTTCTAGTTGTGCAGTAAAACTTATCTTATCTCCCTTTTTGGCTTCATTAGGAATGCCATTCAAGGTCACCCCTTCTGCATCGATTGTAATCGGATGAGGAAGAAGTTTTTCAGTGGTATCGGTTTTGCTGGTAGTTGTCGATGTTGAACTTCCAGCCGTCGAATGATTGCTCTTGTTACTTTCGCTGGAGTTCATAGAAGTCTTATCGGATTTGTCACTACTGCCGGTGATGTTGGAATCGGATTTGTGATTGTTGCATCCTGCTAACAAAAATAGACTCAATAAACTGATAGCGATTGTGTTTCTTTTCTTCATTATAGATCCTCCGCGTAACGCTATGTATATATTGTAAACTTTATTGTGGGAAATAGGGCGGAAAATTAATATTAAATTTTGAATGTTTGGTAATCCTTTTACCTATTTGCCGATAAATTACGTACTTTTTACATATTGGCGAAACAAAACAATTAAATTGTAATCGCTTACATTTTAAGCAAGCTATAACTCTGATCAGATCAAAAAAACATTGTTGTTTCTGAAGATAATCTACTTCCGTTATTCATGTTTTCATCCTAAATTGTTTTTGATGACAAATAAAAAACCGATGAATAATTCATCGGTCGCATTTATCGATGGTTGAAGCGATGGGATTTGAACCCATGACCTCTTGGTCCCGAACCAAGCGTGCTACCAAGCTGCACCACGCCTCAATTTAGATGCTTGTTTATTATAGCCATCCTCCTATTCCAATTCAAGAGAAAATTAAATTTTTCTGAGATATTTTTGAAAAAAAGAAAAAGGTGGGAAGTTTTTCTTCCCACCTTTAGATCACTTCTTGAAGTCAATCGGCTTGACTGGTTTGATTGCTGTCGGTTTTGGACGATTTGCTGGTGCTGTAGTTTTCTTTACCTGTAGCGGAGCAACAGGTCTGACAACATCTGGCTTAATGGAAGCCGGTTTTTCTTCTTTCTTTTCGGATGTTTCGACAGGTTTGATCGGAGCAATCGGTTTGATTGTTTTCTTCTCTTCCTGTTTTTCTTCAACAGGCGGCTGCTCTACCTTGATTTCATCGGCTCTGTTAGCCTTTAAGAGATCACGGATGGAAGTTGCTTTCTGCATCGAATTGTCAACAGCAAGAGGTTTGATTGGCTTGAGGTTGTTGGTGTTTTTAACGACATTGATATTCTCGTAACCATTCTTTCTGATTTCTTCCTGTCTTCTCCTTTGCTTCCAAGAGGAGTCGTTGTTTTGTCCGGCAAAGATAGGCTGAGCAGTTGGCTGGACCTTTGTAACACCCTTGAGGAATGCTTCTTCAGAGGTAAGACTTCCTTGGTAAGTCTTGATTCGATACTTGGAAAGTTCGAATTTGACTTTTCTTGCCTTAATCGGTTTGATGTCTTTCGGAGCTTCTCGCTTGGCGACTTGATGCATCGGACCGGAGATTTTTTCTAGTTTCTTCGTTTCTTCAGCAACAGGTTCAGGGGAGGTTTCTTCATGTTTGATTGGAGCAATCGGGGCAACTTTAGGTTTATTCACTTGGTCGTTTGGTTTGTGGATAGGATTCATCTTGATGACTTTAACTGTTGGACCAGGTTTTGGTTGAGGTTGTGGAGCAGGTTTGACTTCTTCTTTCTTCTCTTCTTCGACAGGCTTAACTTCTGCTTCCGGATCATAAGGAGGCAATGTCCAAGAATCGTCAATGGCTACAGGTTTTGTTTCAAGTACTTTGAAGTCAGGCTTTGCGTCTTCCTCAGCCTTCTTTCTTCTTTCCTCTTCTTCCTTGCGGCTTCTTTCTTCTTCTTCGGCAAATTCTTTCTGCTTCCTTGCTTCCTCTTCTTCGGCAAGTTTCTTAAGCTTTTCTTCTTCGGCAAGCTTTTGCCTCTGTTTTTCTTCTTCTAACTTCCTACGTTCTTCTTCTATTCTTCTCTTCTCTTCTTCCAACTCTTTCCTTGCTTGTTCAAGGGCTTCTTGTTCAGCTTTTCTCTTCTCTTCTTCTGGATCATAGCTTGGCAAAATCCAACTATTGTCGATATCTGTTGGTTTTGTTTCTATGATCTTATCTTCCTCGACTTTTTCTTCCTGAGGTTCTTTCTGAGGTGTTTCTTCAACGATTTCCTCTACTGGTTGAATCGCTTCTTTTGTCTCTTCAACTGTTTCAGATACCGTCTTTTCAACTGGTTCCGGCTCAGGTTCAGGTGTTGACTCTTCCTGTTTTTCTTCTTTGACTTCTTCAAGTGGCTCAGGAGCTTTTTCTTCGAAGACAGGTTGCTTTTCTGCTTCTTCCGAAGCTAGGTCTGTCATGTCTTCCTCAACTAATGCTTCTTCTTTGACTGGAGGGATTGGTTCGATGATCTTCTCTTCCATAGGTTTGATATCAGCTTCCCATGGATTAGCAGACCATTCATCGATTCCCGGAAGCACATCGACAGGTTTTATGTCTTCCTGTTCTTCGTCAGGTAGATTTGCTTTCTTCAGATTGTTTGGTTCAAGATCTTCGATGATTTCGTTTTCGTCATCATGATAGATACCGGGTAGCTCATCGATGGTATGCAAGGAGAAGGGTTCTAATGTATTAAGGATGGATAATTCACGCTTTGTAATCGGTTTTTTCTTCTCAGGAGCAGGCTCTTGTTCTTTCTTTACGGCCTCGACAAGATGTTCCTCTTCTGTTTTTTCTTCTTTCTCGGCTACTGGTTCACTGGCGTTGATTGGAACAGGGGTTGGCTCGTTTGTAGTGTCGGATTGATTTTCTTTCTGTTCTTTGTCGTCATTGACAATTTCTTCTTTTTTACTTGGTTCAGTCTCTTCTTCAGCATCTTCTTCCAACTGTTTCCTTGATTTGGATTGTGGGAGATAGACAAGTAGGAGATAAATCAAATTGAACAGAATATAGATGATGAAGATCCAGAAGGCTCCAATCATTTTCGCATCATTCAAATGTTTGAACAAGGAGAAGAATGAAATGTCTTTTAAGATTCCACCAAACTTAGTTGTGACAAGGTTTGTATATTCGTTAAGCTTATCTCCGAAGATTCCGAGCTTATCAGAGAAAGGAATCAGGCAGATGCAAGCTAGCAGGCAAATATCGATGATTGCCAGAAGAGCCAGGAAGAAGCGCCTCAAACCAATTTTTGATTTGTGTGCTCTTTTCACGCTTCCCATCAGGGAGAAGGATTTGAGAATGAAGTAAATATTGATGATAAGCACGCTCAGGAATCCAAGTGACATGACCCAACCGTTCTTATAAGCATTCTGTGTGAAGGCTGTGCTTGAGAATCCATACCATGTGTCTAGCTTGTTTCCTACTTTGGTGATGAAGTTGCTCATTCCATTTTGGAACCCGGCTTGACCTAATGTCGCATTGTAAGCGGCTGGTAGAAATACCAATATGCCCAAGGCAATCAATACTATGAATAGTATGATAAAGATTGTCCTGAACGCGATGGTAGAACCTGGTGTTGGTTCCCTCACCTTGTTGTTTTTCTTACTCATATCTTTGGCTCCTTTACTATCCTCTAATATAAGATTTGTATTAGTTTACCACTAGAAAGTTATTGTTTACAAGATTTTTTCTACTAATTATTAAGAATTCTTAGAGAAACAACTTATTAATGGACGCGGTGCTAGTTTAATTGCTTCTTGAAAAGAGAAAAAACTCACATGTTATTGACTAATCATGTGAGTTTTCTCTGTGTGCTATTCAATGGAATTTATTTGCGCTTTTTATTTCATGAATATTTTATTCAATTATCTTTCTAAAAGCAAATACAATTTTTAAAAATAAATCGATTACAATTGATTTATAGAAGTTGGTAATTGATAGAAATACGAATCTTTGCTATATTTATTTAAATTCTTTTAAATGTGATTTTCCTATGATAAAATAAATAAGTGAGGTGTATTTTATGAAAAATAATGACTTAAAAGCGGTCTTTTTTGATTGTTGGTCTACAGTTATATCCTTTGCTGAAAAACAACCGGATTGGAATACCGCCCCATTAAAAAGGCATGCAAAAAATAATTCGGATATCGATTGGGCGAAGGTCGACTCGTTTTCTTGCGATTTTTTTGATCGATATTATGCTACAACTAAATTTGAAATTAAGTACAACCAATTTCTAAATTTGATAATTACATTATTTCATATTGAAATTGATTGCCCTTTATCTGAACTGAATCACGAGGTATTTCAGGGGTTGGATCCAAAACCTATTAAAGGGATTGAAGCATTTCTTTCTTATCTGACCAAACATGGATTATATCATGCCATTTTGTCGAATACGATTTATGAAGATGCTGATTCTTTTTCTTTAGTAAAAAGGTTGATTCCATCTTCTGATTTTGGCTATTTTTTTGGCTCATCTAATGTTGGCGTAAAAAAACCGGATTCCGTTTTCTTTCAGACTGCAGTCAAGCCGAGTGGCTTTTTACTTGAGCAATCCATGTATATTGGGGATACATTTTATCAGGATGTCTTTGGTTCCTATTCGGCCGGATTCCGTAATTCGGTCTGGATCAATACTAGAAAAAAGAAGAAGGAGGCTTACTCTTCTTTCTGCGATATTTCCATACCCATGTTTACGGAAGTCTCTGATTATGATGAACTGATATCCTTGTTTGAAAAAGGAGTGTTCGACAAATGATATTGGATAAACCAAAAACAAATGAGATTGAAAGACTGGCAAAGACCTTTTCTTTTCATGCGGATTCTTTTTTACCGAATGTGTCTTTGCAGGAACTCGGACTGGTTTTTCAGGAACTTGCAGGGAAACAAGTGGATTTGCTTGGAATCGGAAGTGAATATTCTAAGAGAACGAACAATGTCTATGTTCTGTGCCGTGAGAAGATGCTCTTTCTGAAAGAACTGAAACTAGGAGAGAACTATACTCTTGTTACGTATCCTCTGACTCCAGGAAAATTACAAATGCAAAGAGAAGCCTATCTTCTGGATTCATTGGACGAGGTAGTGTTAAAGCTTGATTCAATTTGGGTTCTTGTCGACTATGTGACTAGACGGATGAAACGTACAACGGATGTTGCATCAGCTCAATCCAAATATCCTGCATTTGATACTTTTGTCCCTTTGTTTGAAAAGAGACTCGAGGCTTTAGGGGAAATGGAAAGAGAATCGATGGATTTGTTGCTTACTCATAAGGTTTCGGAATCTGATCTAGATTCGAATAATCATATGAACAATACGATTTATCTTCGACTTGTACAGCCTTTTGTCGCTAAGGGAATCAGTGAAGTTGAAATCGATTTTGAGAAGGAATGTCTTTTGGGTGAGACGCTTTCTATTTATAAGAAGGAAGAAAAAGATTTTGTTTCCTTTATGGGATATAAAGAGGATGATTGTCTTTCCTTTAAGGCTAGAATCTCTTTCTTTTGATTTGGACAAAATCATTTTATAAGGTCCATCATCCATGGGAGGTATCTTCTGTGGATGATTTTATTTGCCCGAAATGTGGAAACAAGGATAAAAGATACATTGGGTTTAAACATGGACAACCCTATTGCCGACTTTGTATTTCGTTTCAAGGAAAAGAAGCTAAGAAAGATTATTCAGTCAGGAAAGGAATTTCGCTTTCTCTCGAGTACCCTCTCAGCACAAAACAGAAGGAAGTTTCGGATTCGGTTCTTGCTGCTGTTTGCCAAGGAAAGAACGTTTTTATTCATGCAGTGACTGGCGCTGGGAAAACCGAATTGGTCTACCAAAGTATGGAATATATCCTGAAGAAACAAGGACATGTCGGTTTTGCGACTCCCAGAAAAGACGTGGTGATCGATTTAGAACCTAGAATTCAACAGGCTTTTCCGAAGGCATCGGTCATTTCCGTTTATGGTGAACATACTTCAAGAATCGAAGGCGATATTATATGCCTTACTACTCATCAGCTTTACCGTTACCCAAAATACTTTGATCTGCTCATAGTGGATGAGATTGACGCTTTCCCCTATAAAGATAATGAATTGTTGCATTCTTTTTTCTCGAGGTCGTTGAGAGGAAATTATATTCTTCTTTCCGCTACGCCTACAAAAGAAGATCTTGCCGGTGTCGAGAATGACAACGGTGTCGTTGTTACTCTGTTTGAAAGATACCACCATGGCCTCCTTCCTCTTCCGGAATTTGTTTCTTCAAGACTGGCATTTATGAAAGTGCAATGCCTTAGATTACTCGCGTCTCTATTGAGACAAAATAAACCAGTTTTCGTTTTTGCACCTACCATTGAAAGCGGAAGTAGACTCTATTTGTTTCTGTCCTTTTTTTTAAAAGGCGGAAGCTTTGTCTGTTCTGAATCGTCCAATCGGGCCATAGACATTGAACGGTTCAAAAACGGGGAACTGCGATATTTGGTAACTACTTCGATTTTGGAAAGAGGCGTTACAGTCAAGGATTTGCAAGTGATTGTCTTTAAAGCGGATGATGATATATATAATCAGGCTACACTGGTTCAGATTGCTGGCAGAGTCGGACGTAAGATCGGTGCAACAAGCGGAAAAGTATATTTCATCGGTGAGGAAAAGAATCTTTTTGTGAAAGGGGCTATTGATGAAATTGAAAGATATAATAATGAATCAAGACAAAACAGATGAATTTTGTGTTTCTTGTTTTGAAAAAATAAATTTGAATCCGTTTCGGAAAATCATCGAAAACAATCCTATTCTTTGTGATAAATGCATTTCACAAGTGAAGACGAAATTGTCAATTGAAAAAATAAATGGTATTTATGTTCTGTTCTTAGGTGACTATGATGGTATTATGAAAACGTGGTTGATGAATTTCAAGGAGTATGGTGATATTGAGCTGGCAAAGTGTTTTTTGTCTTTGTATCTTCCGATTCTAAAGATTTTATTTAAAAACTACATTTACCTTCCATGCCCATCTAGCCATAAGCGGAACCAGAATAGAGGTTTTGTTCATCTTGAGGAAATGCTGAAAGCATATAAATTTCCGTATTGTTTAGCTTTAGAAAAGACTTCTGATGAGGAAAACAAGAACCAATCTGTTTCTCAGAGGAATGCTGTTTCTTCTTCTATTCGGATTAATTCCAATGCATCGTATCTATCCGGAAAGAAGGTAGTTGTTTTTGATGATGTCTTTACGACAGGTAATACGTTCCGTTCGTCTTGCCAAGCCATCGAAACGATTCATCCAAAGAAAATACGTGGCCTGATTTTGATGAAAACGAAGGAACCTGATTATCATCTTTGACCCTTTATAAGACATTATATTTTATATATAATATACTTTAGCTTTGCTGGAGGTCTTATGAACAAACTTTTGAAAAAACAACGCTTGTTTGCTTCTTATGCTCTTTTGATTAAATCCTTGCTTATCGTGGCGTTGTCTCTTTTTTATATATTCATTCCTGAATTTCAATTTTATTTTCATATTTCTATAGTTCTTTTGGCTTTGTTTTCTATTTTTGATGTGGCATCTTTGATTGCATTCAACCTTTATTTTCAAAAAGCCAAAGGTAAGGCAGAGACGACCAGCGCGGAAATTATGGGAAACGAATTGAATGAAGCCTATAATTTTGGAGAAATCGGATTGGCCGTTACCAACAAGGAAAATGACATTCTTTGGGTCAATGACTTCCTTGGAAAGAGAATTCCGGACATCGTAGATGAGAAAATCGATGCCGTTTTTCCTAAATTAGCTGATTTACTGAAGGAAAACTCAACACAAAGTCAGGCAAATATCAAATATGAGAATCATTCCTATCATGTGGAATATCTGAAAGACGTCAAATTGTTTGTTTTCAAGGATACTACGGAACTCGACAATGTATCTCTCCTCAATCAGAGGCAGGCCCCGGTAGTCGGTTATATTATGATCGACAATTATTCCGACATTCAAATGTATGTCTCAGATGAAATCCGTTTTGCCGATATGGCGGCAAAGACAAGAAATCTGATTCAAGAATTTGCCTTGAAGTACAATGCTATGCTTAGAAGGCTTAAGGAAGATAGGTATTTCTTTGTTACAACGAAAGAAAACTTCGACAAACTTTTCGAAGACAAGTTCCCTATCATCGATGAGGTCAGGAAGTCGTTCGATAATGGTTTCACGCTTTCTATAGGTGTTGCCTTTAAGTTCGATGATTATGCAAAACTCAGCGAATTGGCTTCTTCTGCTTTGGACGTTGCTTTATCCAGAGGTGGTGACCAAGCGGTTATTTCACCTTTTGGCGAATCTCTGATTTATGTCGGCGGAAAGACCGAGCTTAAGCCAAACCGTAACCGAGTTCAGGTCCGTGAATTATCTCGGTCGCTTCTTGCTATTCTCAAATCCTATCCCAAGATTCTCATCATGGGCCATGATACGGCTGATTTCGATGCTGTAGGTAGTGCTCTTGGGGCTTATCTGCTTTGCCAACATATCGGTAAGAATGCCAAAATCTGTTGGGAAGATCAACATGTCGAAGATAATGCCCGTATTGCGGTTCGGTCTAGCTTTACTCAGGAAGAGATGGATAAAATATTCATTAACTACAAAGATTGCAACGAATGGATAGATAAGAACACTCTTCTTCTGGCCGTGGATCATAACAATCCTTCGATTGCCATGTTCCCCGAAATAGTCAAGAAGATGAGCAATATTGCGGTTATCGACCATCATAGACCCGGCCCTATTTCTTATTCCAATTATGTGTTCAATGGTATTGATAGCAGTGCCTCCAGTGCAAGTGAAATCATTACATCTTATTGTACCTATAACTCTGATAAAATCGAAATCGACGATCGTACAGCCACTTTCCTTTTAAGCGGTATAGCCCTAGATACCCATTTCTTTAAGGAAAAAGCAACTGAAGCAACATTTGAAATTGCTGCACAACTTAAGAATTTCAATGCCAATAGCGCTAAAGTGGATGACTTCCTAAAAGAAAATCTTGAAGAGTATAAGCAGAAAATCTCTATTCTTAATTCCAATAAGATGTATCAGTCTGATATTATGATCTGCTGGGCTCCAGACAATGAATTCGTGAATTCGGTCATGCTTTCGAAAGTGGCAACGGAAGCTATCAATATTCGTGGTATCGTCTGTGCATTCTGTATTGGTAGAGTCAGTGAGACGGATGTAAAGATCTCTGCAAGAAGCGACGGAAGTGTGAATTGTCAGATTTTGATGCAGAAATTGGGTGGTGGTGGACATTTCGCTATGGCTGCCTGCCAGAATTCCAATATTGATATCGAGACAATGATAAAGAAATTGGAAGCGGTATTGAATGATTATCTTGATGATGCCAGAATCAAAGGTTGATTAAAGGAGATAGAAAAATGAAAGTATTGATGAAAGAAGAAGTAAGAAAGGTCGGTAAGAAAGGTCAGATTGTTGAGGTAAGCGATGGATATGGTGCCAATTATCTGATTCCAAGAGGGCTTGCTGTCCTTTATACAAGCCAGGCTCAAAAAGAATATGATCGCGAGCAGGCCGAGCTTGCCAAATTGGATGCCGAAAAAAGAGAGGAAGCAAAAAAACTTGCGGAAACTTTGAAAGGTATTACTTTGGAATTCCAGGCATCTGCTGGCAGACATGGTGATATGATCGGTACAGTATCTACCAAGGAAATCATCAAAGCCCTTAGAGAGAAACATGAGATTGTCATCAATAAAAACCAGATTGTGGATAAGGATGTCATCGTCAATGGTTTTGGAAAGACTACTTTGAAAGTCGATCTTTATAAGGGAGTCATAGGAGAAATCAACATTCATGTCTCTTTGAAGGAGAAGAAGTAGAAATGGCTTTGGAAGACGATGGGAAGTTTTCGACCAATTTGAATGAAGCCAGTATTTTGGCTGACATTCTTTTGGATAAGAGCGGAAACGATATTCTCAGCGTTTCTACGGCACTTGCCGCGGAGGATTTCCAGGATCTTAGGAACAGGACCATCTATTCCGCTTTGATGAATATGAATAAGAAATCCATCAAACCGGATATTACCACACTCATTACGGAACTTGAGCAGACCAAACAGATGGAAAATGCCGGGGGAATGGAATACATTACTTTTTTGGTGACCAATTTTCCTTCTTTGGGACCGGTTGTCAATTATGTCAATAATGTCAAAGACCAATCTCTTTTTGCCAAATTCCTTTTGACGTTGGATAAAATCAAAAAAGAGGCTACGGATTCCTCTATCGACAATATACCTGAATTCATCGGAAAAGCGGAAACGGAAATTGTTGCTGTTGCCAAAGAAAGAAGAGTCAACCAGGTCATTGACATGAAATCGGTATCCGATGCCATTGTCAACAATCTCGTCAGTCAGACGGAATATTTCAAGGAACATGGCAGAAAACCTAATGGCGTCACCGGAATCGAGACCGGATACGCTGAGATGGATAAACTTACCAAAGGCTGGCATCCTGGTGATATGGTTGTTATCGGTGCCCGTCCTTCTGTTGGAAAGACTGCATTTGTCCTGAATCTTCTTTATAATGTGGCAAAAAAAGGAATTCCTGTCATTTTCTTCTCTCTGGAAATGGATGCCCTTCATATCGGACTTAGACTTCTTCAAAGGACATCTGGTCTTACGGGAGACGAAATCAATTCTCTGGATTATAGAAGAGGGAGTTCGGTCGATCGGATTTTGATTAACCCGAAAAACGATTTGGAAATGGTGATTATCGAGAAACTTCAGAGGGGTATCGATGAACTGAAGAAGCTTCCGTTTTACATCGATGATACTCCTAATGGTATGATGATGGATATCACTTCCAAGGCAAAGAAGCTTTGCAACATGATCCAAAATCCGAAAGTAGGCATGATTGCCATCGATTATATCGGTCTGATTACCAGCCCGAGCAAGTCTAATTCTGCCAGCCGTCAACAGGAGGTTTCTGATATTTCAAGACAACTCAAGCAGTTGGCGAGAACTCTACAGGTTCCGATTCTTGCTCTGTCACAGCTTTCCCGTGAAACGGAAAAAAGACCGAATCATGAACCGCAGCTCAGCGATATCCGAGATTCGGGTTCTATCGAACAGGATGCCGATATGATTTTCACTTTGTATCGAAAGGATTATTATGACCTTCAAGGTGGTGCGGGGACTGGTAAACCGGAAGAACAGCCGGTACAGGCTGTCAACAGTAATCCGATTTCCCAGGTTCAGGTCGGACTTCTGAAAAACCGTAATGGACAGATCGGCAACCTCGCTTTTTCCTTCGACAAGGAACATTGTACTTTCTCGGCTATTGATCTTGAACATGAAGATGGGTCTGGACCGGATAGTGTGTTTTAATTATGCAATTTGATGTTATATCCAGCGGATCAAAGGGTAATGCCACTTTGATCCTTTCCAAAGGAGAGGTCATCCTATTGGATTTTGGCATATCAAAACGGAAAGTGGAGACCGCACTTTCCGCCTATGGCTTCGGATTCAATGATATTGAAGCTTTTTTTGTGACTCACGACCATTCCGACCATGCGAGCAATATCTTCAATGCTCCGGTCGAAAAGGTATATTCCGGCTGTCCGACTCTTCCTAAAATGGAATCCAGCCTGGCTAGCGGAAATCTTCTTCGTCCTTTTTCCCAGGTAAGGATTGGGTGTTTCAATATCACATCGATTCCCCTTTCGCACGACGCGAAGAATACTCTCGGTTTTGTTGTGGATGATTCTGAAGAATCGTTGGTATATCTTACGGATACGGGTTTTGTCCCGGAAAAGGATTTTCCTTACATCAAAGGGAAGACTTATTATATTTTTGAATCCAACCATGATCCGGAGATGCTGTTTTCTTCTAAAAGACCGGATTACCTCATTCGCAGGATCATTTCCGACAAAGGACATCTTTCGAATGCCGATTCTGCCTATTATCTTTCCAATCTTATCGGGGATATGACAAAAGAAGTCGTACTTTCCCATTTGAGTGATGAGTGCAACACCAAGGAGAAGGCCATGGAAACTTACGATAAGGTCATGCAGTCTCAGCTCGGTTTTATTCCGGATGCTTTGGTAAGGTGTGCTTCGGATAAGTCCGAGACAAAAGGCGGAACCAAGTCATGACCATCCGCTTTCTTGTTTTCGGAAAAGCCAGGGAAGATTATTTGAAGTCCGGCTTTTCCGAATATGCAAAACGCCTTTCCAAATATGCAAAGGTTTCGATTGAGACTTTGAATGAAGAGAGCATAAAGATCCCTAACGAATCCAACATCGCCAGGGCACTCGATCTTGAAGCCACGAGGGCTTTGAACCAAATAAAGGAGAACGATTTCCTTTGCCTTTCGGACATTCATGCGCCGAAGGTGGATACTATGGGATTTGCCAGGAAACTGGATGGTATTTCTTCTCGGAACGGAAACATTGTTTTTCTTTTTGGATCGAGTTACGGTTTAAGTGATAGATTAAGAAAAAGGTCGGATTTTTCTTTTTCTCTCTCTGATTTGACGTTTACTCATTATATGGCGCTTCTCATTACGATGGAGCAGGTTTATCGAGCTATGAAAATCAATCATAATGAGGTTTATGACAAATAATTTTTATTTTTATTGACTAAGACCCGCTTTATGAGTATAATTCATTCTTGCGATTGGGGTATAGTCAAGCGGTAAGACAGCAGTCTCTGAAACTGTGATGCCTTGGTTCGAATCCAAGTACCCCAGCCAATCGAATAATTCCGGAGAGCAACTCCGGTTTTTTTCTTTATGGGAATCCGTCTTTACAACTCATATTCTTCTGTAAGCACTGTTGTTTGATCTTTTTTGTTGATAATGTTGACTTGAGGGGCTAAAATCAAGAAAAGCGAGTCAGAAGGGCTATCTTTATTTGCCCATCGTTTTTTGATAAAATATAAGAGTATTATGGCAATGAAAATTACACAGAAAAACAAATTAGGATCCGTAGAAGTATCTTTGGAGGCTATTGCCGACCTTGCTGGCTTGACCGCAAGCTCTGTCTATGGAATTGTCGGATTGGTCAACAAGAAAAACTTTGCGAATCCGCTGAGTCAGTTCCTCAACAAAGAGGATTATGCCGATGGCGTCTCTGCAAGGAAAGGTCAGAAGGGATACGAAGTTTCCCTCTATCTTGTTGTCAGCAAAGATGTCAAAGTCGCGGAAGTTGTCTATGAGGTCCAGAAACAGGTTGGATATGTGCTGAAAAAGAACTTCGGAATGGATTTCAGCAAGATTAACGTCTTTGTTCAGGCGGTACGATAATTTGAAAGGTAGCTAACTTTAACATGATTAAAATTGATGGTGTCATTCTCAAACAGATGATTATTTCCGGTTCCAACAATCTCTATAATTTCTATCCGGAAGTCGATGCTTTGAATGTTTTTCCGGTACCGGATGGAGATACTGGTACAAATATGAATTTGACCATGTCTTCCGGCGCAAAGGAAGTCTTCAATAAGAATGAAAACAATATCGGCAAGGTTGCCAGCGATTTTGCACGTGGCCTTCTGATGGGAGCCAGAGGAAACTCCGGTGTCATTCTTTCTCAGATCTTCCGTGGATTTGCCGAAGGACTCAGCGGAAAGGAAAGCGTCGATGCCTTGGGACTTGCTTCTGCTTTCATGCACGGAAAGGAAGTAGCCTATACTGCTGTTATGACTCCGGTCGAGGGAACCATCCTTACTGTTATCCGTGAATCTTCTGCCGCGTTGTATGAGAAGGCGGAAAAAGGCATGCCGATTGATGTGGCTTTGGATATCCTTTATGATGAAGCGATGAAGTCCTTGGAACGTACTCCGGATCTTCTTCCTGTTCTTAAGGAAGTGGGAGTTGTTGATAGCGGAGGTGCCGGACTTTGCAAAATTTTCGAAGGTTTCAAGAAGGCTCTCCACAATGAAATCGTAGAAAAGGAGATGGCTACGGTTACGGAAAAGACCCCTTCTTACACTACTGGGAAAATGCCTTCCAAGCAGGTTGAAGGACATGGTTCGGTCCAAGCCAAATTCAATCACGAAGAATTCGGATATTGTACTCAGTTCCTTCTCAAACTTGCTGATCAGAATGATCTGAAGGGAAAGAAAGCCTTCAACGAAAAGAGATTCAAGGCTGTTTTGGAAGCCCATGGTAATTCCATTGTCTTCATTCATTTGGACGATCTTGTCAAGGTTCATATCCATACCATGAAGCCTGGCAACATATTCACTTATGCCCAGCAGTTCGGCGAATTCAAGACGATGAAATGCGACAATATGTCCGAACAGCATGAAGAGCTGATGGATGATTTCGAAAACGAGAAAGAAAAATTAGGCATCCAGCAGGACGGAGAGAAGTTCGATGTGGCTCTCAAGGCTGATGCCACTCTCTCCAAAGAGGAGCAGGAAAAGCATCTCGGAATCGAGAGCAAACCTGCTGAAAAGAAAAAGTATGGTATCATTGCTGTCGGTGCTGGTGAGGGGGTAAGCAATCTCTTCAAGGAAACCAACGTCGATTATGTTGTCAGCGGTGGTCAGACGATGAATCCATCTACGGCTGATTTCGTAAAGGCAATCGAACAGGTCAATGCGGAAAACATCTTCATCCTTCCCAACAACGGAAACATCTATCTTGCGGCAAAGCAGGCCGGCGAGGTTCAGGACAAGGTTCATGTCGAAGTCATTCCGACCAAGACGATTCCGGAAGGACTTGTCGCTGCCCTTGTATTCAATCCTGACGCCGATGTCTCCGAAAATGTCCAGAACATGATTGAAAACATCAAAGGCATCAAATCCGGTGAAGTCACCTATGCCATCAAGGATACAACAATCGACGGTGTTACGGTCGAAAAGGACAAATTCATGGGTATCAGCGGAAAGAAAATCCTCTGCTGCCACAAGCATAAGACAAATACGCTCCTTGATCTGGTTTCTTCCATGGTCGATGAGGATTCTTCCATCATAACCGTGATCTGCGGTCAGGATGTGACTGAAGAAGAAAAGAAAGCTGTCACCGATCTTCTTAACGAGAAGTATGGCGATGCCTGTGATATTGTTGTCCAGGACGGCGGTCAGCCGGTCTATTCCTTCTTTGTCTCAGTCGAATAGTTCTATCTTCTATAGCTCCAGCTTGTCTGGAGCTTTTTCAATGGAAAACGGCACCTTTCGGTGCCGCTTGTTTTAACGGTTCTCTTCGATGACTTTCTCTTCCAGGTTTTTCGGAAGAGGCTCATAGCTGTTGAACTCGAGATTGAAATAGGCGGTTGCCTTGGACAGGGATTTCAGTTCGTTTGCGTATTCCATGATTTCGCTTTCCGGTGCTAGACAGATGATGTCCAAAGTATCGCCGCTGGCGTCGTTTGTCTCGAGAATCCTAGCTCTCCTCTTTGTCAGATCCGATAGAATGCTCCCTAAATATTCGTTCGGAACGTTTACGGTGATTTTGTCATAAGGTTCCAAAATAATCGGAGCACACTCCTTATAGGCGTTTCTGAAGGCGAGGATGCTGGCATTCTTGAAGGCCATTTCGTTGCTGTCGACGCTATGTTCTTTTCCGTCTTTGAGGATGGCTTTTACGCGGATGACCGGTGCTTGAATCAGACTTCCGTGTTCCAGGGCTTCATGGAATCCTTTTTCTACGGCAGGATAATAACCTTTTGAGACGTGTCCTCCGAAGACCTGCGATTCAAAGGCAATGTCGGGATTTGGAACGAACTCCATCGTGACCACTCCATAATATCCGCTTCCGCCAGACTGTTTGATATATCTACCTTCTGCCGTTGCTTTTTTGGTAATGGTCTCACGATAGGAAATCTTTCTTCTTTCTTCCTTGAAATGAATTTGGTATTCGTTTCTCAACTTATCCATGAAATAATTGAGGTGAGTTAGGTTGAGACCACCTAAAAGAAGCTGTCCCGTGGTATCTTCTTTTCTAAGTTCGATGGTCGGATTTTCAAGCATCATTTTTTCGACCGCAGGGAAAAGTTTATCCGAATCCTTCTTTGTGTCACAGACAATCGCTTTGAAATAAACCGGGGTGGGATAATTCACGGACTTGAACAGGACCGGTTTTTCTTTTGACGACAGGGTATAGGAGAGATGCATATCATCAAGTCTGTTGGTGCAGGCAATGTCTCCGGCACTGGCTTCCTCGATTGGAATGAGCTTTTCTCCCTGGATGCTGAAAAGAGAGTTGATCTTGTATTCTTTCTGGTTGTTCAGGCAGATGAATTCGTCTCCGGGATGTACTTTTCCTGATTGAACTTTGAAAATGGAAATCAGACCTTGGTATGGATTATAGGAATTCTTGAACACAGTGAGAGATGTACTCTCTTCTGTATCCGTCTTCACCTCGATCTCGTTTCCGTCTTGGTCTACGGCCGGAATCGGTTTGAGATCTTTCGGCGATGGGAGATAATCGATCAGCATAGACAAAGTCGTATTGATGCCGATGTCCTTGGTTGCCGAACCGACGATAAGAGGATAAAGTTCGCCGTTCAGTACTCCGTCTCGAAGTCCTTTTTTGATTTCATCATTTGTCAAAGGCTCTCCGGAGAAGAACTTCTCAAGCATTTCGTCGTTTGTAGTGGCAACTGCTTCGCAGAGCCTATTATGGAGCTCGAAGACAATCTGCCTCTTGTCCTCGTAAATGATATCGTCTACACATTCTTTTCCGTTGTACTTCCTGGCTTTGAGTTCCACGACGTTGACGAAACCGTCAAAATTCTGCTCATGACCGGTAGGATAACAGAAGGGAACGATTTTCTTGTTATCGAGTTTTTCCGTGATTTCCTTCAGGATGGAGGAAAAATCGACATTCTCTTTATCCATCTTGTTGAGGAAGATGAATATCGGCACACCTCTTTTCCGGAGAAGATTGAAGTTCTTGATGGTTCCTATCTGCACGCCTTTGGATGCATCAATGACAAGAATGGCTCCTTTGATAAGTCTCGTTATGCCGATGGTCTCAAAAATGAAATCGTCGTTGCCTGGGACATCGATTAAGTTGATTTTGTATCCCCTATATTCTAAAGGAATGATACTTGAGGATAGGGAAGACTGTTTTTTCTTCTCCTCTTCGAGGAAATCCGATAAGGTGTTTTTGGTTTCGATACTTCCCTTCTTGTTAATAAGACCTGCTTTCAAGGCTAATGATTCGGCAAGGCTTGTTTTTCCGCTTCCCTGATGACCGACAATGGCTACGTTTCTGATTTTCTCTGGTAAATAGGTCATATTCCTTTCTCCTTGTAATCGCTTACAATATAATTAGAGTATATCATGAAATAACTAAAATGAATATAAAATGTTGTCTTTTGAATTTTATTTCATTTTATGCGACTAATTTACTGAACATCTAATCAGAAGATAAACGACAAAATGTAAGCGGTATCCAATTATAAAAAAGAAAAAGTGCTGTTTTTTTTCAGCACTTTATCGTCATTCAAATGCGAACTGAGAGTTGTAAAGGGAAGCATAGAACCCATTCTTTTTCATGAGTTCTTCATGATTTCCAACTTCGATGATGTTTCCATCCTTCATGACGAGAATCATATCGGCATTCTTGATGGTACTGAGTCTGTGGGCGATGACAAAGCTTGTTTTCTTGGCTGTAAGCTTGTCCATGGCTTCCTGTATTTCCTCTTCTGTTCTGGTATCCACGTTGGATGTGGCTTCATCTAGAATCATCATCGGCGTTTTTCTAAGCATGGCTCGGCATATGGTGATAAGCTGTCTTTGTCCGGCAGAGAGAGAATTGGAATCCTTGATGACATAATCGAGTTTTCCCGGCAAGGTCTCGACGAAATGGTAGAGGTTTGCTTCTTTGCAGGCCTGAAGGATTTCTTCATCTGTCACTCCCTGAGTGGAATAGACCAGGTTGTCCCTTAAAGTACCTTCGAAGATCCAGGTATCCTGGAGCACCATGCCGAACAGGCTGTGGATTTCGCTTCTAGGCATATCGTGGATGTTTATTCCATCGATGGTGATTTTTCCCTGACTGATTTCATAGAAACGCATCAGAAGATTGACCATCGTGGTTTTTCCGGCACCGGTCGGACCGACGATGGCGACTTTCATACCAGGTTTGACGTGGGCAGAAAAGTCGTGGATGATTTCTCTTGATGGATCATAGGAGAAATGGACGTGATCGAATATGATTTCGCCCTGGATGGTTTTATTGTTGTTTTCAAAGAGCTTGTTTGTTTTGCCATCCTCGTTTTCCATCTCCTTCTCGGCAAGGAAGTCGAAGACACGTTTGCTGGCTGCTCCGGCACTTTGAAGACTGTTCATGGCCTGGCCTAGTTGTGCTAGCGGAGACTGGAAGAGGTTGACATAGATGGTGAAGGCTGTGATGGTGCCATAAGTGATTCCGGAAACGTTGTTGGCAAGGAGGAGGCCTCCGGAAAGGAAAACTCCTGCCATGACAAGATAACTAACGAAGGAGTTGATCGGCATGATGAACCCACCGCAGATTTGGGCTTTTGTCATGGTAGTCCCCAGTTCTGTATTGTTCTTTTCGAAATAGGAGTCCATCTTCTTTTCGGCATTGAAGAGCTTGATGACCGTCTGACCGGAATATTTTTCTTCCACGATACCGTTTACCATACCGATTTCTTCTTGTCTCTTGATGAACAGAGGCGAGGCGATTTTCATGATGAACATCAGGAGAATCAGCATCAGAGGAAGAGAAATCAGTGCAACGAGCGCCATCTGCCAGGAAGTGTAGAACATACCGATCAACGAACCGACTAGCATGAATACTGAGGAGATGACCATGGAAATGGCTTGGTCAAGGGACTGGGCCAAAGTATCCACATCGTTGGTGACACGGCTCAGGATATCGCCGATAGTGGTCCTATCGAAATAACTCAGAGGGATCCGGTTGATTTTCTCGGAGATGGTTTTCCTTAGGTTATAGGCATAATGCTGTGAGACACTTGTAAGGATGAAGGATGCTAGATAATTCGTGATGATATATGCGGCATAAATGATGATAAGAATGAACAGATAATGGGTAACCTGGTCGATGTCGATCTTTGTTCCGTTTCCGCCCAAGGCAATCAGATTCGTCATGTCCTTCAGGTATTGAGGGGAGATGATCTGAAGAACGACGGAAGTCAGAAGAAGGAGACTTGCAATGATGAAATAAGGTAAGAATTTCTTGGCGGAAGACATGTATTTCGCCATGGATTTTTTGTCGAATTCCGGTTTTCCGTTTGCTCTTTGGAATACGCTTTTGCGATTCATAAACCCAATTCCTCCTTGGAAAGCTGAGAGAGTGCGATATCCAGATAAGTCTTGCAGTTTTTGAGAAGTTCCTTATGGGTTCCCTGACCGACTACTTTTCCGTTTTCAAGGACGAGGATTTCATCCGCGTCCATGATGGTACCGATTCTCTGGGCTACGATGACTTTTGTTACATCTGGCATCTGCTCTTTGATGTTTTGTCTGACTTTTAGATCTGTTTTGAAATCCAGGGCAGAGAAAGAATCATCGAAGACGACGATTTCCGGGTGGATGGCCAAAGCTCTTGCAATGCAGAGTCGCTGTCTTTGCCCTCCGGATACATTTGTTCCACCTTGCGCTATCGGTGAATCGAATTTTTCAGGCATTTTTTCAATGAACTCGTCGGCACAGCTGATCTTGGCGACTTGTTCCATCTCATCTTGTTTCAGATCATCGTTTCCGAGCATTAGGTTCGACTTGATGGTTCCGGTGAAGAGAAGACCTTTTTGGGGAATGAATCCGATTTTGGAATGAAGGGTCTTCTGGTTCAGGTCTTTGACGTTGATGCCGTCGATCAGGACTTCGCCTTGTGTGGCATCATAGAGTCTTGGTATTAGGTTGATGAGCGTTGTTTTTCCGCATCCTGTTGCGCCGATGATGGCGACTGTCATGCCTTTTTCCGCTTTGAAGCTGACGTTGGAGAAAATGTCCTTTTCGGCATCCGGGTAGCGGAAGGAAACGTTTCTGAATTCGATGCTGCCTTTTTCTTTGGAGATTTTTTCCTTCACTGGATCCAGAATGTCGTTTTTGCTTTCGAGGACTTCGTTGATACGTTTGGCTGAGACACTAGCTCTCGGATACATGACGAAGAGCATCAAAAGCATCATGAAGGCCATGATAATCTGGGAAGAAAGCTGGGCAAATGAAACTAAATCTGCATAATAAAGTTGATTATCGTTGATGAGGATTGCTCCTACATAATACAAAGCAAGAGTGACTCCGTTCATGACGAGGGTCATAAGCGGCGACATCAGAGCCATAGCATGACCGGTGAAGAGGTTTAGATGCATGAGGTCGGAGTTGGCATTGTCGAATTTTCTTTCTTGGTATTTTTCTGCATTGAAGGCTCTGACGACTCTGACACCGCTGAGGCTTTCTTCGGTTATTCCGTTGAGCCTATCGATATATTTCTGGGAAACCTTGAATTTCGGAAGAACAAGAATCATCAAAACGATAAGGCAGGCTACCATGCAGATGATGCTGATTGCTGTTACAAGCGTGAGCTGTGTGGAACTCGCCTGGATTTTGAGAATGGCCCAAATGGCCGTTACAGGAGCGGCAAAGAACATTCTTGTGATGAGAAGAATGGTCATCTGGACGTTTTCGAGGTCATTTGAGGTTCTCGTGATTAAGGAAGGTATGGAGAAGGAGTTGATGTTGTTCAAAGACATCGAAGAAACCTTGCTGTTGATTTCGGAACGTACACGAGTGGCAAAGCTGGCAGCGATGATGGAAGCTAAGGTGCATATGACCATCTGGACTAAGACATAGCCGACGGCGTTTAGAATGATCATTCCGCCATTGAACCAGATGTCGTTTACTGTTGCAATCGCAATATTATGGACGATAGGCTGAATCGTAGCCAATTGGTCGGATGGAATCATCGGAAACTGACTTGGATTGGATAGGGCACTATCAAACTGTGCCCAAGACATCTGACTTGGTATGATTGCTCCCAGGTTGAAGCTTCCCATGGAAATCAATTCTGGATGGTTCTGATAATTGATATAGGTTATGGCGGTCATGATCCCACTGATATAGTCTGTCATATTCATGACACAATATACCTGCAGAACGGTTAAACCGAGTATGATGACGATGAGCGCCCAATCGACTTTTCTTAGTTTTTTCAGAAGTTTGAACATTTTTCTTTGTCCTTTCTATCCGGCATGACTTCAATGCCTTTGCTTTTTTCGAGAATTTCCTTCTTCATCTTGTAGTAGTCTGTCGATTCTTTGGCAATGATTTCGGCAAGACGGTTTGCTTCTTTCAGCTCTTCTTCTCCGATTTTCTTCTTTAGAGAAAGGAAGTAAGAGTCGATATCGGATTCGATGAGATTGGCCAGCCCTTGACCTTTTTTGGTCAGGGAAAAGTATTTTTTCCGTCTATCCTTTTCGTCTATGATATGGATCAGATATCCTTTTTCTTCCATATCCCTGGTGGCATTGGCAATTCGACTTTTGCTGACTTTGTGCGTAGCCGCAGCTTCAGCCGGAGAGATTTTTTTGTCTGGAAAGAGGTTGAGAAGGAAGAATAACTGACCTGGCCCTAAATCATCGACTAAATCGGAAAGAGGATTGATCGACCAAAAATAGAAATAAATCTGGCATAAAAGGAATTGGGAGATTCCACAATCATTAAAAGAAGAGTTGCTATCCATAGTTCACCTCGTGAAATATTTTTACATTCAAAAATTATACGAATCATTTACCAAAATTCAATAGAAAAAGATAAAATATTTTACTCTGTGAATCAATTTATAGATAAAGCGGTTTCAATCTTCGTATTCGTCACCATATTTGTGATTATCTGTTTCGTGATGAATATTGAGATTTCTATATCCGTTCTTGCTTCCACCCCAACGAAAAAGGATTTCGTCCCTTTGGGAATCGTCAATGGCATAGTAGCCATCATTGCCATTCAAAATCTTCTCTTTTTCCTCATAATCTAATATATCCCAGTCTGTAGTTCTGTGTCTTATGAAGTAATTTCCGTTATCTTCTACGATGATTTCTTCGGGATCAGAAAAATCCCCTTTTCCGATATAAATATAGTTCATAGCTATATTATAAAGGAAAGGGGACTGATTTTTCAGAAAATCGGAAGCGTCAGACAAAGTTTGATGAGAATGAAGCAAAGAGGAATCGAGATGACACAGAAGACCGTAGACAGGAAAATGGAATCACTGGCAAGATAGCCTTCCTTCTGGAAATTGACACAATAAGCTGCAACAACGGCGCCGACAGGAGCTCCGTTTCCGATGACTAAAGCAGCTAATTGATATTCGTTGAAGGTGAACAAATGTGTGGCTTGAAGGACTAGACAAAGAGAAAGGATAATGAGAGGTACGACAATCGTTCTAAGGGCGGCTATGAACCAGGCAAGTTTGTTTTTGATGGCTGAAAGGAAATCGCATTCTCCTAAGGTAACACCAATCATCAGCATGCAGGTCGGTGTAGCCATGCTGTCTCCGAATTGAAATATTTTATATAAAGCAGGACAAGTTTTATCAATACGAAGAAACCCGTAATTCGTTCCATTGATATTGACTTGGAAAATATGGTTCTGTATCAACCAAATTAACAAACCTGAGAACATGCAAATCATAATCGGATTAATAAAGATGCTTTTTATTGTTTTTCCAGCTGTTTCTTTTGTCATCTTGATACCTGAAATCGTAAGGTAAGCATAAATATATGTCATAAAGCGGAAGGCGATTGTCATCAAGGATGCTGGAATGAGGACGTCAGATATATGATTGGCATAGATAGCTTTCAAAATCGGAGTAGAAACAAATGTAAGTTGACCGATGGCAACGAAGATTCCAATGATTCTTCGTTTGTTTTTATTGACTTTGATGAAAATCAATTCAGAAAGGAGCAAGGCGATAAGATAGAATACGAAATCAAAAACAAGAATCAGGATGTTACCGAGGAATTCTTCTTCATGGAAATCACTCATAAAGGCACAAAAAGCCATGCAGGGAATTGCAACATACATGATGATGGCATTGATGACTTTTTTGCCATGTTCATTGATGATGTTTTTTCTTCGCAAGATGAATCCGATGAGAATAAATACGATCGAGGCGATGATTGCCCCAAGGAAATTCTGATCTGTGAAAATTTGTTTTATGATTTCCATAATGACCTCCGAAATACATTATGGATTGTACTCTTTTTTTTCTATATTAAGGCCTTGTAATTTTCCAATTGAAGCGTTTTCTCAGGGTCAAACCACAAAAAAACTCCAAACGCATTGAAAACGTTCGGAGTTTTTATCCTTATACGTTATTTCTTCAAAGAGAGGATGAGTTCGTTGAGATCCTTGACAAACTTTGCTTTGTCGTCGATTTCAAAACCTTCGGCAAGCATGGCTTCATTGTAGAGAACATTGCTTAAAAGGGATACCTTGTGAGAATCTGTCTCGCCTTTGACGGCCTGGAAGAGGGCATTGTCCGGATTGATCTGGAGTACCTTTCTTGCTTTGGCTCTTTCATCCGGATTGTTCTTTGCTTCTGGATTTTCGGAATTGAGTACATTCTCCATGTTGAGGGAAAGACCATCCATGGTAGCGATACTGACAGGGTTTTCTCCGAGATTCAATGCGAAGCTTACATCATCCACTTTATCCTTCAAAGAATCTTTCATCATATCAATCAAGGCTTTGTTGTCTTTTTCCAAAGTCTCAACTTGTTTTTTCTCTTCAGCGCTCAAAGATTCTTTATCAAGCGTAGTGATGTTCTTGAATTCGACATCATCATATTTCTGCATCATGGTCAGGGCGAATTCGTCCACATTTTCGTCCAAAAGAAGGACATCCATTCCGTTCTTTCTGAAGCGTTCCATTTCCGGAAGCATCTTGATGCTTTCCAAAGTCTTTCCGGATGCGAAGTAGATGGCTTTCTGGTCCTTTAGCATATTCTCTTTATATGTTTTGAGGGAAATCGGCTTTTCGTTCTTGAGTGTGTGGAAGACAAGAAGATCTTGGAGCATGTCTTTCTTCATTCCATAAGTGGAATAGATACCGAATTTGATGAAATTTCCGTATTCTTTGAAGAAGGTGAGGTACTTCTCATAATCTTCGTCCTTAAGTTGTTTAAGACGGTCGACAATCTTCTTTTCCAATGCGGTAGAAATCTTAGAGAGTATCGGAGATTTCTGAAGCATTTCTCTGGAGATATTGAGGGAAAGATCTTCGCTGTCGATAAGTCCGCGGACAAACTTGAGATAATCCGGAACTAATTCCTTGTTTTTCTCTTCGATGAAGATGCCTTTGGCATATAAAGCTAGACCTTTTTCGTAATCCTGGGCATAGAGATTATATGGAGCATGGCTTGGAATATAAATCAAAGCATTGTACTCCAACATACCTTCTGCTTTGATGTTCATTGAAATGAGAGGATCTTCGTAATCGTTGAATCTTGTTTTATAGAAATCAGCTAAATCCTTGTCGGTAACATCCTTCCTTGGCTTATTCCAAAGCGGAATCATGGAATTCAACGTGTCCAATGAATATTCGTCATGGAATTTCCCTTCGATTTCTTTTCCATCCTTGTCTTTATCCGGAACGGAATGCTTGCAATTCATGACAATAGGATAACGGATGAAATCAGAATACTTTTTGACAAGTTCCTTGATTTCGTATTCTTCGAGATATTTGGAATATTTTTCATCGTCCTCATCATCTTTTAGATATACTCGAACGGCTGTTCCGCTATCTTTTAAGAAATCAATCGGCTTGTCTTCGATGGAATAAGTCTCAATGCCATCAGAAGAGAAGACATAGCTTTTACCTTCCAGATCTTTAGTATAGACTTCAATCTTTTTGGCAACCATGAAAGCAGAATAGAAACCGACACCGAACTGACCTATGAGATCGACATCTTTATTCTTATCTTTGGCTTCCTTGTATTTTTCCAGGAACTCCTTGGTTCCGGATTTGGCAATGGTACCGAGGTTCTTCTCGATATCCTCTTTGCTCATACCGATACCATTATCCTGGATTTGAATCCATTTTTCCTTATCATCTTTTTGAAGAAGGATTTCATAATCCTTGGTTGGGTATTTTCCGGAACTGGATAATGCCAGGATTTTGTATTTGTCAATGGCATCCGATGCATTGGAAATAAGTTCACGAAGGAACACTTCCTTGTTGGAATAGATGGAATTGATCATCAGGTTCAGCAACTCTTTGGATTCTGTTTTGAATTTTTTCTCTTCAATCATGTTTTTTATCTCCTTGAAAGATATTATAGTCACAAATTTGGCACTTTCAAGTATTGAGTGCTAAATAAAAGATCCCTTTTATAGGGATCTATTCGCTGTAGTCATTAAGCACTCTTCGGAATTCTCTTTCTGGACTGTCTCCATCTAGATTCCAGGCATAGGGTTTGAATTCACAGGAGAAGATTTCTTCGTATAGTCCCTGGATTTTCTCTTCGAACAGGTCTTCAGGGGTTCCGTCTTTTTCATGGTAGAGAAAAACAGGCATGACTTTTAGGTGATGGATGGAGGATTCCATATACTGGTTTTTCAACCAAGGATTGAATTTAAGTATATTTTCCTTGTTCGAATAGAGCGTTAGAGCCAGGAGGATAACGTGTTCTTTTTGGATGCTTTCTTCAATCGGTATCATCCGATATCCGAGCTTTTCAAGGGCAAGAATAAGGTTCTTGGCTTCTTGCTCTTCCAAAGAGGTGAAGGAAATCGAGAGTTCTTTCATTTTTGGTATTCTTTGACGGTTTCGATAAGATAGTCTTCCAGCTTATCGATGCCTTCGCCTGTTTTTGCAGAAAGGGGAAAGAATTTTGCATTTGGATTCAATTTCAAGATCCGTTCCTTGGCTTTGGAGACATCGAAATCAAAGACAATCTTGGTATCCATCTTTGTAAAGACGAAGATGTCCCCTTTTTCGAACATAAGAGGATATTTGAGAGGCTTGTCATCGCCTTCTGGAACGGAAAGGATGACTAGTTTTAGATTTGCTCCAGTATCGAATTCGGCCGGGCAAACCAAATTTCCGATATTCTCCAAAAAAACGAGATCAAGATTGTCTTCGCCAAGAAAATCCATGGCTTCGTCGACCATTTTGGCATCTAGATGGCATTCCCCCGATGTATGTAGCTGGATGGTTTTCACTCCGGTTTTCTCTTTGATGGTATTTGCGTCGACGATGGCATCCATATCGGCTTCGATTACTCCGATTCTAAGTTTGTCCTTGAGGCAGTTGATGAGGTTAACAAGAAGAGTTGTCTTTCCTGATCCTGGACTGGACATGATGTTGACTAAGAAGACCCTCTTCTCTTTGAGCTTTTCACGGAGTTTGTTTGCTCGTTGATCATTGTTGGCAAAGACGGATTGTTTTACTTTGATAATTCTGGTTTTGTCCATTTTTTTGTTCCTCGTTGTTCTTATTGTACTTTAAAACGAAGTTAAAGTGTTATCATTCGGCTGATTTACCAAGCAGTCTAAGTAATCGATCTTGACGCTATTGAATCCCGTATAACTGTATTTTTGATTGTAATATTGTGTGGATGAATCATCGCTTACTGTAAAGATTCCACCTAACAAGACTTCAGAATTCGAGGTATTTTTTGAATCGTAACTTATGGTAAGGAGGATACCGGCAGAGGTCAGTCCTCCTAAAGAGAGAATAGACTGGAATAGCTGTGTGGTTAGATATTTTGCAAGTGGACCATCATTGTAGAACATGGATGTCTTTTTTGCTTCGTCATCACCAGTATTTAGGACGAAACGGAACATTTCATTTTGGAGATAATCGAAAATCAATGTGATGTTTTCGTAAGAATCATAATAATGGTCGTAAGTTCTACCTTCATCAATATATTTATCTTTTACAATGACTTCCATATTTCCGTCTTCTTTATTTACTTCGAAATTGTAAACACCATCATAGGAATTGTTATGAAGTTCTATCAGTCCATGACGTGTAACGGAAAAAGTTTCATCATCCTTGTTTTCTTCTATGTATTCATCGGAATAATCGAAATAAATGTAATTTTTCGTATAATAGCATTTTCCTATCGGAATTTTTGTGCCATCCCTTTTGGTAAAAGTTCCCAAATCCCGGTAATAGTTGTGGTTCTTACTTAACTTGTAGATATTTTCAATGGCAGGAAGTAGTTCAGGTTTTTGTATATGATTGGTCTTTAGGTATTCTTCCAGCCTTGTATCGTTCTTTGTGTCATTTTTCCTGAATGTAAGAAAAGCATAATCGGAATCATTGAAATAAAGCGAAACTTTGAATTCTGTTGGGGATATGACTTCAAAATCTCCTCTGGTGGTACTTTTCAGCACATTCTGGATTTCTTCTGTTGTGAAGGATTCAAACTGGGCGACCTGAAGGAAAAAAGACTGGATCAAAGTCGAGTTGTTCTCGATAGGATAGAAATTATCTTCGGATAATGTCTTTGGAAAAGAAAAGCCGGAAAGGTTGGCTAAGGTGATGAACATGCTCTGATAATTTTCATAATAATTTCTTAAAAGCACAGGATTTTGAATCTGATCATTCACAATTTCATAGGTGAAAACTCCATCATCGGAATTGCCAAAGCCATGACTTTCCGTATCGTTTTTATAGATGATACTATCCTGATAATATTGGATATAGGATGTGACATTGTTCAAAGACTGTATGTTCCAGTCTGTTTGGATGGTATATGTTTTTTCGCGGATGAAATTTTTGATAACATTGTCAGGTACCATGGATTCAGTGACTTCGATTTCCTTGGTTGCTTTTACGGAATTGTCTTTTTTATATTTGGCCGTTACTATTGCTTTTCCCAACGCGATTCCTTTGACAATACCAGTTGAAGAAATTGTGAGGATGGATTTATCCGAAGAAGTGAATTCAACCATGGAAGAATCGAGTTTCTCTCCATCCAGCAAAACAGAAAATGTAAAATATTCCCCTTTGCCGATGTTGTCTCGTCCTTCCAGGGCAAGTTTCTTTTTTATTGTTTCCGTTTGAGAATTTTGGGAACTCGTATTTGTTTTTTTGTTAGATGCAGTGCTGTTTTTTCCACAGGAACTAAGCAAAATAGCCAAGGAAAGAAGAATTCCCTGTTTAAAGTGCTTCATATTGGCTCCTTGTTATAGAATAACTGACGGTGGAACGGCTGTCGTCGTAATGGAACATGGTGTCTTTGCCATAGGCATTTTCAAACTTGTCTGCCTCAAAACAGATATGGATTTGTTTGGCTTCTTTTGTGGTAGAACAGAAAGCCATGGTTCCGATACTCTTTATGGATTTCGGAAGATAGACTTTGCTGAGATTGACGAATTCAGCAAAAGCATATTCCCCAATCGTTTCGATTCCGTCGTTGAAACTGATTGGTGATATTTTTGGGCAGCTTTCGAAGGCATGATTACCGACTTCTTTTAAAGATGACGGGAATTTTACAATTGTTAGCCCAGAGCATGAATAGAAGGCACTTTCTTGAATCTTTACCAAAGACGAAGTGGAAAAGTCCATCTCTTTTAGTCCATAACAATTGATAAAGGCACGGCTTTCGATTTCTTTTAAACTGGATGGAATATTTACGCTTGTCAAAGACTGACAGTTACTGAAACAAGCTTCTTGGATCTTCTCAAGTCCATTTGGTAGGACAAGGGAAGTAAAAGCACGGCAGTTATCAAAGGCTCTGCTTCCTATTTCGGTAACAGTCGATGGGATATTGATTTTTGTAAGGCTAAGACAGCCTCGATAGGCATTGGAACCTATTTTTGTAAGATTGGAAGGAAGTGCCGAGACCGTGGTCAACTTGGAACAATTTTCATACGTAGAGTCCGGTAGAATTTCATAATCGAAATTCAGTTTAGCTAAAACTAGATTTTTGTCGTTCTTCAAAACACCTTTTCCAAATTCTTGGATGGATGACGGGAGAGTGATTGATGTCAGGCCTTCGTTTTCGCTTAGAGAAAGATCCTTGAGTATTTTTAAATTATTGGCTTTATTCAAATTGAGGGTTGTCATATTCTTCAATGCGGCTAGACCACGATATCCGATTTCTTTAAGGGAAGAAGGAAGAGAGACACTTTGGAGAGACATATTACCATAAATGGCATAGTCTCCTAGTATCTCTACTCCATTTGGAATATCAAATGTCGTGTTTGTTAAGGCAGTGGGATAGTAAAGGAGTTTTTTTCCGTCTTTTGTGTAAAGGATACTATGATCGACTTTGAAATAATTGCTATCTTTTTCCAGTTTGAATCTTTCTAGACTAGTACAAAGATGGAAAGCATCGCTTCCGATTGTCTTCAAAGTTGATGGGATGACAATTGTTTTTAAACTCGGACAATCATCGAAAGCAGATTCTTGTATTTCTTCTAATCCCTCTGGAAGATCAAGCTCTGTTAATTCGCTGTCAACTATCATTCCACGAAAAGCATTCTTCTGGATGACTCTCAGTGATATTGGAAGAGTGAGCTTGTCGATTTGGAGATCTTGGAAGACACTTTCTTTGATTTCTCTTACTGGAAGCCCATTATATAGTTCCGGTATTACGATTTCTGTGTCTGGACTTAAATATTGGCTTACAATATAGCCGTCTTTGCTTTTATTCAATTCAAATTCTAAGCCGTCTGTATAATACGTTTTGGAGTAATGATCACTAGTTTTGCTTGGTGTGGTTTTCTGACTGGTTTTGCTTGTCTGGGAAGTATTCTGTGAGGGAGAGGAAATGGGATTTTTCTGACATCCAGTCAGTGAAATGGTAGCTAGTACTACTACGAATAATAGTTTATTTGCTTTTTTCATTTTGTTTCTCCAAGTTGGTAGTTCAAAAGATAATCTGGAATGGTTGTTTTTGATAAGTCTTTATAGGTTATTGTTCTTACAAGTTTTGTCTTAGTGGATTCTCCCACGGTAACGTTTCCTTCCATTGTAATCTTGGATATATTTTCTTTTGAACTGTCAAGATATACTTTAAGTTCATATCCCGAACTTTGCTCAAATATAGGAACCAAAGCACCGATACAATATTCATAGGTGGAAAGATAAGTGGTGAAATATCCATCTTCCTCTTTGAAGCAGTCAGGAGAAAGATAGGAAAAATAAGGAAGAAGGTCGATAAAATGATAAGTATCGTCTTCTGCCCCTAAGTAAGAATTGAGTTCTTTGGACTGAAGAACGCTGTGCGGTTCCATTGCATCGAAAGAGATAACATAAGGTTTCTTGCCTTCCGACGTCATTAGATTTTTATAGCAAAGGTAATAATCGTATTCTTTAGTTGTTGTTTCTCCGCTTTCGTCCTTCAGGGTGAATTCCCTGGACCTCTTTGCATTGCAGAAGATGTTATTGTTATCTATACGATATTGATAGGATTCGTCTTCGTTTGGCGCAGACAGATAATGGTCATTGAATTCGATGGTATAGTTTGATGCATTTTTGATTTTGTCTAAAGCGGATTTAAGATAGGCATGGTTTTCGCTATGAGCATATGGCTTTATGGTTCTAGGGGTCGTGGAGCCGATATTATAGGCATCTAGTTCAAAAAGAAATTGATAGGCGCTTTGATAATCGTCGTCATCGTTAGATGCGTCAAGTTGAATTCTAAAACGATCTATTTGATCGCCGTCATAATGGAATGCCAATTGTGTGACAACCAACGTCATCCCACCTTCTAATGGTTTTGTAACTTCATACCCAGTGAGGAAATAAGCCAGGTTCTTTTTGTCGGTATTATTCACGAATTCATACCAGTCCGGCATTTTCCGGATACCTTTTATGTTCTTCACTTCCAAGTCTTGGAATGGATTCTTCATCTTCTCACTGTATAGGTCATTGCTTGGAATGTCTAATACTTCATTGGTTAGGAGATTTAATTCATGGGAATGGAATTTCCCGTCTTTTCCCTGATAAAAAGATTCGCTTGTCAAAAGATCATCGGTCGTTTGATCTGATTCTTCGTAATAATAGGAACTTTGGTTTACTTCAAGAAGGCAGTTGTTTGTTTCTTGATTTTCGCTGGAAGACCCTTGAGAAGAATAACTGGATGTAGATATGACTGTACCCTTTAAGGTAAAACTAGTCGTAAAGGCTTCAAGTCCTTCTTTTAATTTTGTATAGGTCCCTTTGGTGGATACGATACTAGGTTGCTGTTGTTGGCTGTTCGAAGTTTTTTCACTCGGATTCGAAGGGGATGATGGTGCACTTTGGCTTGGTGAGCAAGACGCTAACAAGGCCAAAGATAACGATAAGATAAAGCTAGTTTTGTGATTCATTATTTTTCCTCATTGAACAATATGTTTATTTTACAATTTTTCAGTATTTAAAAATACATTTTTGTTTATTATTTTTCTTTTGGTTCGAATTTGTATGAATTTTCTATAGTATAATAAAAAGGACTGGAGAGTATATATGAAAAAAATCGTTGCGTTGATGATGCTTCCATTTGTTTTATGTAGTTCTTGTATGGCCCATTCTGATGATTCAAATTTTAGCAAACAATCCTACCATTCAAGTCAGGTCTCTAAAGACTTTTTACTTTTTGTCAATCAAAATAATATTGGAAAATTTTCTGTTAATAATGGCGTTTTTTCTATAGATAACATTCTTCTAGAAAAAGGAGATGTTGTAAGTATTAAAAATAACGGAATTAATTATTTTTCTGCTGATTCGTATTCTAAGTCCTCTTACTTCATTAAAAAGCAAAATGCTGTAGAAATGTCTATAGAAGGCATATATCGGATAACAATTGAAAATGATTCGGTGATTTTTACCCGTATATCCTCTATTTATCAGTCGTTTACGATTAAGTTTTCAGATGGAAGTGAGAAAAGTGGTAACAAGATTGACGATTTTTCTTTCCAGATTTTATCTGTTCATATTTCCTTCCGACAAACCTTTTCTTTATATTTGAATCAAAAAAAGGTTACTGATGCAGATATAGATTTAAAGGAACTGGAAAATTGTATTTCTATTTCCTCGGATGGTATGTTTTCTCCTCTACAATCAGGTGACTTCTCATTCTTCTATGACGCCAGAAAGGAAAAGTGCGTTTATCTTACTTCGGACTCTCTTTGTCCGCCTGCTTCTTTATTGACGAATAAAGAAGATTATCGACAACTTGTTTCTTCTTTTTCGGATTCCAAGAATGATATCGTATCTATTGAATCAAAAAGTCTTGTAGAAGATAAAATCAACAAGACCAAAGAAGAAAAAGAAATTCGTCAGGAAAGTTATATCAATGAATCGTCTTATTCTGTTTCTACAAGGCAGAATCCTATCGGGAACGACTTTCTCAGTACTACTATCGTTCGATGTTTCGATAGCGATAATTATTATAGTTTAGAACAAGATGATGATACGGTTTCACTTCTAGACGCAAAAGTCATTTCTCAACCGATTAGAGAATATCCAAATGGATATGCTTCTATTGTTGATGATGTGATTAGTCTACAGGAAGCAAAAAAACAGGTATCTTCTTTTTCACCTGAATTTGATACTTTGTCTTCCATTCTTTCTTCTCTTTTGGTTTCCAAGCATATTTCTTCTTCTAATCCGATGACAGAGGAAGAGACAAAAATGTTTGAATCATCTTTTTTTCTTTCATCTCAGTATGTTGGTGAAAATGGCTCTTCTCAAAAAATCCAGGCTTTTGTTTTTGAAAAATCCAAAGGATTGACGACATCAAGTGCTGTGAAAGATGAAGTGTCTCTCCTTCTTTCCGAAGATGGTACTTTGATTTCCGGAGATTATTGTCTTACCTATTATCAGGACAGTCCATCTCTTCTTCTTGAAGATTATTCTTTGTCCAGTTCAGCGAAAATCAGCAAAATTGAGTCCGGAAGTTTTTCTGTTACCTATGGGACAAGAACTCAGACACAGAATTTTAAGTTGAATCCGAAGGATTATGTTGCTACTGTATCTTCTTTGACTTTTGCGGAAGATATTTCACTTAAAGCTGGTGGCGAACTTTTTGATATACAGAATAGTATCTTTCTTTCTTCCGGTTCTTTTATCAACAAGGGGGATTTCCGTGTCATGGCTTATGATCCGGAATTTTTCTATCCTGGTGTTGGAAATGACAAATATCTTTATACAAGAAACAAAGGCGGAAAAACTAAAATTTATGTCGGAACGAAATATGATCCGGATATTATGGAACTTGATGTCGAGATACTGCTGAATGATGCAACCTCCGTTTCTTTAAAGGGACAGGATGGGAGAACTGATTTTTCGGATGTAAGCTTTGAGATATCCACTGAATACAAGATCGAAGCGAGTGCCTTTTCCGGTCAGAATCCATGTTTTTCCGTGTCAAGCAATCACGACGATATTGTCAAGGTTAAGGAATGCTCTTCCAGAGATGAGTCTTTGGAAAACCAAAAAACTACTTTTACTTTGAGTTTCCTTAAGGAGGGAACAGCTAGTGTTACCGTCCAGAGTTTGTCAAATGCCAATGTTAAAAAGGTAATGAATATTACGGTAACAAAGCCGGTTTCTTTGGAAAAATACAAGGGAACCTATTACAGTAGTTCTTATGGTACTCTTAAGATTTCCGAGGATGGAAATGCTATCTATATCAAAGACGGAAAGACTTACGGACTTCGCCTATCTCTTGTCAAGGATATGTTGGTTTTAGTCTCATCGGATGAGATCACGACTTTCGAAGCCAGTATTTCTATCTATAATGAAAAATTATCACTTCCCAAATTTTTGGTAAAATTAAAGACGAAGGATGGGAAGATTGATTTCTCCTATGTTTCCTTCTATCAGGGATTTCCATTGTTCGAAAATGAATGTCTTAAGAGTGGTGAAGCTACCTTGATGATTCAGAACTATAAGGTCAGTTATTCTACCAGCAAGTTCCATGGAATATTGAAAGATGATGGCCATACGTTGGAATTTGATTTCAACATGGATTCTACAAGTAGCTGCTATATGGATGATTCTTATGTCTTGGACGGAAACGAAGAATCCTACCAACTGAAAATTTCTTCTTATGAAGTAAAGCCGGAATTTATTTCTCTTTCCTTTTCCGGAAGTGGATACTTTGCTGAGAAGTCTTATTCCTTTGGTAAATGATTCAAACAAAAAAACGGGTTTTGGCCCGTTTTATTTTGATTCTTTTCGATCCTGTTTCTGAATGATGTGCTCAACAGGATGCTCCTCTAGTCGTTTTCTGAAAATCTTCGGAGTGACAATCAAATAGAAGATGAGTGCAAAGATTCCGGAGCAGGCATCGGCTATTGGTTCAGCTAGGAAAGCGAAACTTGCTTCTTTGGTCAATAAGGGCAGCAAGATGGTCAAAGGAACAAGAATGAAGAGTTTTCTGTTGATGGATAACCAGATGGAATAGTTTGCCTGTCCCATTCCGGTGAGGCCATCCACATAGACATATTGGAAAGCTAAAGGAATAATGCCCATCATGTACCAACGTATGAATTTTATGCTGGCATTGATGATTTCTTCGGATGCTTGAGTCTTGGTGCCAAGTCCGACGAATATGGTTGAAAACGGTTTGGCTAGAATAAACGACAATCCGAAACAAGCAGTACAGAAACACAGAGCAAATAGAGTAAGTTGTTTTTCGGCTTTCTTTATGATATCAATTCTCTTGGCTCCGTAATTGTAACCAAGAATGGGTTGGGTACCTGAGGAAATTCCAAGAAGGGGACCTGTAATCAATGATTCGAATGCTTGGACGATGGTTGCTACTTCAATATAGAAATCCCCGTTTCCGTTTCCGAATTTTTGAAGCATGGCATTTAGAAGGATGATGATAACGCTGTCTGTGCCCATGATGATAAAAGGTGAAAAGCCGAGCTTTAGAATGTTTGCCATGATTTTTAAATCGTAATTTCCGAAGGAAAGCTTGATTTTGCACCCCTTTAGAAGAAAGAGGATGGCAAGTAGGAAGGAAAGGAATTGACAAGAAATCGTAGCAAGTGCAGCTCCTTTTATTCCCATGTTGAATACATACATGAACAAAGGGTCTAATCCGATATTCAATAGACAGGCAAGACAGGTTGTTATCATTGCCTTGAAGGATTCACCTTGTGCGGTCAGAAACTGGTTCAGACCGAAAGAGATGATGGAGAAGTAGGTTCCTAGAAGATAGATCGTTAGGTAATCTCGAGCATAAGGATATGACGTTTCTGATGCACCGAATGCGAACAACATCGGTCTCATAACGCTATAGAAGAGAATCATCAGGAAAGTGGAAAGAAGAATCAGCATCAATAAAGCGTTGCTTAGTATTTTCTTTGCTTTCTCTTCGTTCTTTTCCCCTAGAGCGATTGAGAATAGAGGAGAACCTCCAAGTCCAATCAGGAAGGCAAAAGAGGTGATGAAGCTAGTGATTGGAGCAACAACTCCGATTCCGACAAGAGCCTGTTGACCATTGACGGGCATATTGGATACGTAAATTCTGTCTACGATGTTATATAGTACTGAAACAACCTGCGCAAACATGGCTGGTAGAGCAAGTCTGAGAATTGTCGGCCATGTTTTTTCACTTCCTAAATCCGTTTTCTTCATTTTTTGATTTTCCGCGGAAAATAATATACGTTTAATTTTCGAATAAAACAAGATAAATCTTATAGAATTGAATATCCAAAAAGGGAAGGAGTCAGTCTTCGGCTCTCTTCCTCAAAATGATTTCGCTGTCTTGGTAGTTGATTTTATAATATCCTTCTTTTAAGTAGGCTTTGGATAGGGATTCTTCGAAAATCGGAATAATCTGGTTTCCGTTGTCGTCTTTGTACACTGCCTTTTCCTTCTTTTCCTTGGAGATGTCCTTTAAATTATGGAACGTCAGAATTTCGGATAACTGGTCGCTTCTTTTCTTTTTGAAAGACAGAGAGAGGTAATTGGGACGTTGGCTTGTCACGCTATCGAAAAGGACATTGATTCCGGATGCATCATGGTATTCGCTCTTCTGGATTCTCTTTACCACAAGGGAATAGGAAATCCCCTCTTCTAAAATCTTTCCATCCTTTTCCTGGTAACCAGAAAATGTTCCGACCCGGAATATATTTTTTCTTTCGTTTGTTTTGCAGGAAGAGAGAGAGGAGGAAAATAGAAATAGGAAAAGACAAATACTGGTTTTCTTCTGAAACGAAAAAACTTTTCCAAACTTCATTTTTCAATCCTCATTCTTTCTAGACATATTCTATCAAAAACTGTATCGAAAACAAATGAACTATTTTATACTCTCCTTTTGATGGAGTTCTTTCATGCCATCAACTGTGTCGCAGATTTCCTTGAAAGAGCAGGTGCTGCAATCCATTTTAAGATTTTTCATGATATGGTCTAAGGCAACGGTGATTCCTTCGCTTTTCTTTGACAACGATTCCAACGTTTTATAATCAAAGGCCGGATCCGTAATGAAAATTTGCTTTACGGATTTGACTTCATTTTGACTTTTGTAATGGTCTAAGAAAAGTTTGCCGATGTCTTTGAAAGAAATTCCTCTTTGCAGAGCATCATAGGAAATACGTATGCTCTCCTTAAGAAGACCGGTGTGGAATTTCAACATGACTCCATCGGGATTGATTTTGTATCTTGTATATTCTACATTCCTTATGGTTCGGTAAAGTTCCTGTTCTTTTTTTTCACATTCTTTTAGAAAAACAAATGAAATATGGGCATAAGATAAGTGGCTTTTTAGGTCCTTGATATCATTTCCTATAAGTAAGATTTCATCTTCCAAAGAATGGTCGATTCCTTGTTCGTAGCACATCAGATAAGGTGAAGGGACTAGGGAAGAGCCGAGTGTTAAAGCAGTATCGGAAGCAAAAAGAAAGGTTTTTTCGTTTCCTTCCGGATAAGTTGAATTTATATCCAGTCGTGTACTATTGAATTTTCCAACTAGAAGATCGGCTTCCTTGATAATTGATTCGTATAATTTCATTCAAGATGACGGTTTCTCTTTCTTTTATCGTATTTTTTATTTATCCATTTTTGAATAACGGCTAATAATTTGCTATCAAGATTGAAAAAATATACGATGAAAAGAAGAATCAGCATAAGAAGAATGAATCCGAAAAGTGAGCCTAATACAATGAGTAGAATCTGCCACCATGACATATCAGTTCACCTCGTTTAATCCTTTCTGACGAGCATATTCTGCAGCACCCAAGGCCCCCATGAGCTGAGGATCAATAGGAAGATCTTTCACCTTAAGATGCAAAACACGTTCGATTGCCTGCTTCAGTCCGAGGTTTTTCGCACAGCCACCGGTTAATGCGATGGAATCTGTGGCTCCAGCTTTTTTAGCCATGACGAAACATCTTTTGGCAACAGAGGTCATGATTCCTGCTGCGATTTCTTCCATCGGCTTTCCTTCGCCAACCAATGAAATGACTTCCGATTCACAGAAAACCGTACATTGAGAAGTGATGGGGATGACGTTCTTTGCTTTAAGGGATAAGGAACAGAATTCATCCAAATCCATTTCAAAACTTCTTGCCATGGCCTCAAAGAATCTTCCTGTTCCGGCAGAACATTTATCGTTCATGGCAAAGTTCATGACAGTGCCATCTTTTGGGTCAATGGCTATTCCCTTTATATCTTGGCCCCCGATATCGATAATGGAAGTGATGCTAGGGTCAGTGATATGGACACCCATGCAATGGCAGGAGATTTCCGATATGTTTTCATCAGCAAAAGGCACTTTATTTCTTCCATATCCTGTTCCAATCAGATAATCGAGATCTTCGATTTTGTTCAGTCCATCGACTTGGGAAATGGTTTCTTCTAAAGCGATTCTTGCACTTTCGACTGGATTGATTTTCGATTTCAAAGTTGTATGGGCGACCATTTTTCCTTTTTCATCAAGAATGACGCATTTTGTATAGGTAGAGCCAGCGTCGCAACCGCCAAAGTATTTCATGTTATTTTTCCTTTCTACCAACGTTCGGTATCGTCAAAATCGACAAGGCTGTCATCCAAAGGCGTTTCTCTCATGACGGTCTTCATATATCGGTTGACATCTTCACGCATGTCTTTTCTTGAGGCTTTTGTCGGATTCATCAAGGCATGGTAAACCCAAACGATATGGATACCTCTTTTTCTTCCTTCTTCTTCCAATAATCCATGATAACCGGCCATGGATTTACATCCGATATGTTCGTACATAATGACCATGTCTGCGTTATATTCTTCGCAGTACTGCCAGAGCTGTTCGACACCGACTTCATAGCCGCCATTGGAATGATTTCTCATGATCATATTCATGTTGTATTCACCAAGATCCAATAAAGCTTGCTCATGGTCCTCGTAATGAATTGGTTTGGTCAAGGTAAAAGAAAGCATATCACAAAGGCAGACGATACCCCAGCAATTGCTTAACCACTGATTGAAAGCAGTGTAATATTGGGCATGAACGCCCCAAACCAAAGCCCTATGACGGATTTCCTTACAAGGAAGGACATGATTCTTATATCCTTCTTTTGCAAGTTGAGTAATCTTTTGATCGTATTTTAGGAATGAAGCATCTCTTCCTGAAATGACCATATATTCTGCATCACGGTAGAGCATGACGTTGTTGTTGACGACTTGCGGATAGTTTGTTTTGTTCATTTCCATCCATTCTTCGAACAAGGCATTCTGAGCATTGTAGGTCTTCATGTTTTTGCTAAAGGCATCCCAGTCCCATTTTTCACCGGTATGTTTTTCGATGAAATGTATTGCTTCAACAATTTGATCTCTTGAATAAGCCAAAACGGATTTCTGCTGATGCCTCATCGGAGCAGCCATCGTAAAGGATGGCAAATCGTCGTGTCTATCTTCGATCTGGTTTCCCATAAGCGAACCGTCGCAGGTCGTATTGCAATGAATGGCACAGACTCCGCAGATCGGATAGTCTTCGTCGATGGCACAGCCGAGTTCTGCACAGGGCATAGGACAGACATCCCCTGGAATCTGGAATTCTTCCGCTACTTCGATGTAATGCATGACTCCAGTCTGACTGATAGTAGAACCGGTATAAATAGCCGGGACTTCCTTGGATAGGAACTTCAAATTTGGGAATCCGGTAGCAATGACCATCATTCCGTTTTCGTCCATAATGACGAGTTTCTTGTTCAATTCATCGTATTTTCCGTTTTTGTTTCCGATTCTCTTGTCACATTTGAACAAAGTATCCATGGTCTGGGTAAGATGCTCAACGATGGAATCGTATTCGATATGTCCGATTCTCAGCTGCGGACCTCGTACTCCCTCCATGTGTCTATCGATATAATCGAAAGCTGCAAGGTAGTTTCCAAACCATCGATAAGTGAACATGGCTTTTAACGTAGTCGGTTTCATAATGAACTTTCCCATGACAAGAAGGTTATGCAACCATCTCGAGAAATCATACATGGTGTCTTTGAATCCGCGCCATTCACGATGTTTATATGTTTTCTTGCCAGGATTTTGTAGCTTTCCGAGCTTTTGTTTCTGTGTCCTAGTGTCTTTCATAGTCAAGCATTCTCCTTACCCTGGATTTTCTTGATTTCCAGAGCTTCGATGAAGGCCTGGATTCTTGTTCTCAGCTGGCCGGATTGGCCTACATTGTAGGGTCTATCGATACTAAGTGTTTTGTAGTGATATTGGTTTTGCATGACAGCATTCATGAACGCTCTTCCATATCCCCAATAGTCACAGAATTTGATCTGTTCGATGATTATTCCGTCGACTTTGTATTCTTTGGCAATTTTATCGATATAGGCATGTCTTTCGTTGACTTTTTCTGTTGTTAAGAATCGTGGACATTGTCCAGATTCCATATAGTATCTACAGACTTGGGTCAAGGCATCTTCTTCAGCGTTCAGCTTTATTTCTTGTCTTCCTGGTAAGGAACCGAAACAATATCTGTCTGCAACGATGATCAAACCGCATTCTTCAGCCAATTTCAGAAGCTGTGGATCATCGATTTCGGATCCGACTAGGGCTACTCTGGCACGATAGGTCCCTTTTTTGTCCGGAATTCTAGTCTTAAGTTCTTCGCATGTTTCTTCGAGTTTCTGAATCAGCTTGTCTTTTGGACAACAGTATGTGCTAAGACAAAGGACAGCAAACTCGTATCCTGTGATTCGGGGTTGTTCATCTTTTCTGTATTCCCCGATTTCTGTAATCAGTCTGGAAATGATATTCTGTTCCTCTACTGCCTTTCTGATGGCATTATCGGAAATGTCGATATGAAAGTGTTCGTTGAGAGGCTTAAGAACATGTTCCTTCATCTGGAGAACATAATGCTTCAATGTCGTTTCATCGGATTTCATCGGTACATCGACGTATGAAGCAAAGAAACCTTCATTAGGACAGCAGTCTAGGTGTTCAATGTTTTCAACGCATCGGTTCATCATGGCACAAGCTTCTGGAGCGATAATGGCATTTAGAAAGTTGAATCCCCCTTCCAATGCTCTTTCCAGGATGGCTCGACAAGCTTCGCAGAAAATCGGAGACAAATAATAGTTTCCCATTTCGGTCGTTCCCGTTCTGGGTGCTCTAAGGCGAACAGAAAAAATGCCCGGAAGATTCAAAAGCGGTTCCGGAATCTGATAACAGACGTGTCCGATTGCTTTTCTTCCTTCCGCCTGAGCTTCCGAAATGAGGTCGTTATAGGAGTTTTCGAGAAGCTTTTCGAAATAGTACAAGTGTTTTAAATCTCTCATATTTATCTCCTAGAGAACATGAATCTTTTCCAAGGCTTCTTTTGCTCCTTTGACAATGTAGCTGTCATCATCGAGGAAAAACACATTTTCGCCATCCATATCGTAACGAGCAAGTTTGTCATCCATAGGAATTCTACTGAGGAGAGGCAAAGGTGATAGATCGAAATCTTCCTTCATTGCCAAAGGTGAGAGACGATTTGCAATCACTCCGATTTCTTTGTACATGACAAGGGAGTCGGCTACTGATTTGATGGTCTTGACTACCTGAATGCCTTTTTTGCTTTGATCTGTGACAAGAATCAAATGGGTTACCTTTTCCATGACTCGGCGATTGATTTGTTCGATACCAGCTTCACCATCGATTACCACATAATCATAATGAGAGGAAATCTGAGCAATGACTTCTTTTAAATAGGTATTGATTTTGCAGTAGCATCCGCTAGCTTCCGGCCTTCCTATTGCCATGAAGGAAAAACCGTTTTTCTCGACTAGGGCTTCTTCAATCGAATAGCTTGCGTTGCCAAGAACTTCCACAACGGCATTTTTACCGCCATCTTCGCTGGCTTTTATAGCCTCTTTTCTTACGTCATCAATGGTCTTGCTTGGTTCGATTCCTAAAGCTGTGGACAGACCGATGGCAGGATCAGCGTCGATGGCAAGGATCCTCTTTTCTTTTTTGTTTTCGACCAAAAGTTTTACGATTACGGCTGCAAGAGATGTTTTACCAACTCCTCCTTTTCCTGCGACTGCGATGATGCACGGTTGATTGTTTTCCATATTTTGCCTTTCTGTATAAAAACACGTAAATATTTTAATGGATTGGCCTCTCAAAAGAAAGCGCTTCCTAATGAAACGGGAAATGTTATATACGACTAATCAAAGAAAAACAGTCGGTATTAGCCGACTGTTTAATTATTTCAGGATTTGGTCAACGTGAAGAGAGTATCAGTCTTTAAATTTTCAAGAACCATCTTGGTTTCGACAAGGCTCTTCGAGACAATGCGGCCGATAGATGTCCAAGTGTCCTCTTGTTTTGTCAGAGGAAAAATTAGTTCTTTTCCGTTTTTCATACCGATTTCCAAGGGGAGAAGGGAATTCTTTTCATCTTCGATGAGGAAAGCATCTGTGTTTGATAATTTCAAAGAAACAGAATCCGTAGAAAGAAAAGAGAGATCCTTTTTTTGAAGCAAAGAGTTTATTTGTCTTGTTGTATTGTTTTCATAGAATTCGAAATCAAATTTTATCGATGAAGAATCATTTTCCAGAATCGCATGTTTTTTTGAATTATCGCGTTTACCAATCCAGTTTGCTGTCAGAGTCATGTTGGTAGAAACGACTCCAGTTTTGAAATCCCATGGGCTATCGTCAAAATACCATCCAAGGAATTCATATCCAGAGCGCACTGGATTTTTTATTTCCGATATCTTATCTCCACGATTTAGGTTCTCGTAACTATCTTCCTCTCCATTTTCATAGGAGAAGGTGACTTTTATGATATCCGTATGAGCATCTTCGGTATAGCTTTTTTGATTGATGAAATACGTTCTGCTTGCGCAGGAGCATAGCAACAAAAATGGTAAGACATAAAGGAATTTTCTGGATTTCATGGCTTTAATTCTGTTTTATGTAATTTATACATGTATTAAATAGCAAAAAAAGAATATCTCAATATTGAAAGAAATTCAAGAAATATTATTTCCTTTTCGCAATTGCTTTTCATTTGTCAAAAAAGCTTTTTTTCGTGATTAACACCATTTTCTAGTTTGATGATTTGGTATGAAAACTGGTTTTATCTTTTCAAAAAAAGTTGTTTTTTTAAATATTAGATTTTTTGTTTTTTCTTTATTTGAAAGCTATGATACTGATTATTATGGTTTTAAATTGAGCAAAAAGTATTTTTGTGCTATACTTAAATAACTAAAATTTGAGAGGGCAGTCTATGTCTGAGTATGATAAGCATTTTTCATTGGGCGCATTATTTAAAATGGCTTTTCCAAGCATCATTATGATGATTTTTTCCAGTATTTATGGGGTGGTGGATGGACTTTTCATTTCGAATGTGGAAGGGAATACAGCCTTCAGTGCCATCAATTTTATCATGCCTTATCTTATGCTTCTTGGCGTATTTGGCTTCATGTTCGGTTCTGGCGGCGCTGCTCTAGTCAGTAAGACTTTTGGTGAAAAGGATGATAAGAGAGCTAATCGTTATTTTACTATGCTCATGATTGTGCTTTTTATTCTTGGAATTGTGGCAACGATTTTTGGTTTCTTTACGGTAAAGCCAATGGCAAGCCTTCTTGGCGCCGATGCTGAAATGCTTCCCTATTGTGAAGTGTATGGGCATGCCATGATGTTCTTTGTTCTGTTCTTCATGTTCCAAAATGCATTTCAGTCCTTTATGGTTGTTGCACGAAAACCGATGCTTGGCTTCTTTTTTACTTTTTGTGCGGGTGTTACCAATATTTTAGGAGATTTTCTTCTCGTTTATGTTTTCCGTTATGGCGTTTTTGGCGCTGCAATCGCTACTGGTTTGAGTCAGATTATTGGCTCACTTCTTCCTTTTTTGTATTTGGTTTTGTTTCCTCACAAAACCCCACTACACTTTGAAAAGACAAGGTTGGAATTCAAACCGATTATCAAGGCAATGTCCAATGGGCTATCTGAGATGGTCAGCAACGTTTCGATGTCCCTAGTCAATATGCTTTTTAATGCTCAGCTGATGAAATTCATCGGGCAAAATGGTGTTTCGGCTTTTGGAATCATTATGTATGCCAGTTTTGTTTTTGTCGGAGTATATTTTGGCTATTCGGTCGGTGTTTCCAGTGTGATTTCCTATCATTATGGAGCACAAAATTGTGAGGAACTTGGATCTCTTCTCCGGAAATGTCTTTTGACCTATTGTATTTTTTCGGTCATTTTATCGACAAGTGCTATCCTTTTGGCTAAGCCAATAGCCTTGATATTCGTAAGAGAGAATCCTGAACTTGTCGCTCTCAGTGAGAGGGCGATTCGTTTTTATTCCATATCTTTCTATTTTTCAGGATTTAATATCTTTGCTTCTTCTTTCTTCACGGATCTTAATGATGGATTTGTAAGTGGTGTCATTTCTTTTGCCCGGACTTTTTTCTTCCAAGTGATTGCGATTCTTGTCTTTCCTGTTTTGTTTGGTCCGGATTCTTTATGGTTTGCAGTTCTTTTTGCGGAACTTTGTTCTTTGGGTTTGTCTGTTGCATTTTTATTTGCTAAGGAAAAGAAATACCACTATTTTGCCTAGATTGAGACAAGAAGAAAGATATACTTTTGCAAATAAAAAGAGTCATCTTCAGTTTCGTTAGATTCTTTCGTATAAGGAATCTTTTTTTCGATTTTTGGGGATGACTCTTTTATTTAAGTTTTTGACTATTCGACCGATTGAAGTGCTTTGGCTTTACTTATAGAAGAAAAAGATAAGAAGCGAGGAAAGCACAAGCGTAAGTGCTGCAATTGAGAGAATGGTCTGGTTATGGACATATCTTACGTGGTCTATGCTTTCCCTGTATTCCTCTTTGTTTTTGTATTTGTTTTTCCGGTAGACGAGATTGTCTTTCCGTTTAAGCTGAATCAGGAGAAGGAAAAAATAGGCCAGGCTGAAAAGACAGGTGATGGTTTCGAACAGGGAATTCCGTTTCAGAAAATAAGAAAGCAGAAAACCTAGAAGAAGTGGAATCACGATCATGAAAAAGCAGATTAAGATTCCTTTCGCTAGTTTCTTTTTGTCTAGGTCTATCCTCATAGTTGACTCCTTTTTAGACGATACTCAAGTATTTGTTTTCGATTTCTCCCTTTTCCCACAATCCTTTCTTGGATTCTGGAACAAGGACGAAATGACCGGGTTTCATTTCACACCAATGGCATTTCTCATAGTCCAGATTTGCCTTGTGATAGACATATTTCTGTTTGCTGCCGTTGGTTTTCGGATCGGGCTGGGGGATTGCAGTAAGAAGAGCTTTAGTATAAGGGTGGATTGGATCTTTATAAATGTCTTCTGCATTTCCTAATTCTACGATATGCCCCTGATGCATGACTGCAATTCTATCTGAAATGTAGCGGATAATGCTTAGATCATGGGCGATAAATAGATAAGTAAGGTTCTTTTCTTCCTGCAATTTTCTGAGAAGATTCAGAACTTGTGCTCGGATACTGACATCAAGTGCAGAAATCGGTTCATCGGCAAGAATGAGTTCGGGTTCGATGACTAGTGCTCTTGCGATTCCGATACGCTGCCTTTGACCACCGGAGAATTCATGTGGGTAACGGCTTAGGTGTTCGGGAAGAAGGCCGACAGATTCCATTATCTCAGTCACCTTACTGATTCTTTCTTCTTTGCTTTTGAACAGATGGAAATTGTATAGTCCCTCACTGACAATATAGTCGATGTTTGCTCTTTCGTTCAAAGAAGCTGCAGGGTCCTGGAAAATCATCTGGATATTCTTTTTCGACTGCTTTTCTTCTTGTTTTGTGAGCTTTTTGGAGATGAGTTTTCCTTTGAAGTAGATGGCACCGCTATGGAGTTTGTTTATGCCAAGGATTGCTCTGGAAATGGTTGTTTTCCCGGAACCGGATTCTCCGACTAAGCCGAAAGTCTCTCCGACATGGATATCGAAATTAAGATTCTGCGAGGCTTTAACTACGTTCTTTCCGCTACCGAAGTAAATGTTTGCGCTGACGACCGAAAGGAGGATTTCTTTTCCTGTACGATCTGTTGTCGGGAAATACTCCAACATTCCGGTCTTCTTATCAACGCGGTATTTATACTGTTGAATTGGATTTTTCTTTATTTCGCTGAGCGTTTTCTCATCTAGGATTTTTTCCAGGAATTCCTTTTTGAATCTATTCTTTCTGAACTTGCTTGGAAGGATGTTTGAACCTTTGTAGTATATGGCACCTCGGATTTTTACATCTTTGGAGTAGAATGCTCGGACAATATAGATGAGTGCTTCGGATTTTTTGTCTTCGAATTTATCCCCTTTCTTATAGTCCATGGAGAAATCGTGATCGAATATATAATCTCCATCTTCGGATACGATATTCACACGGTCGAATCTAACTAGGATGTCCGAATGCTTCATTCCGTTTAGACTTTGTGGAATAAAGGTGAGGTTATCGGGGTAGTATTGATCAAAATAGTCTGTTAGTTGAAGAAGGCGGAATCGATCTTCGACCGTGAATCTACTATTGATTCGAATAAAATCTTCATTGTCATTTAAATAGATTCCTGTTGCATTTTCAGCTTTGATTCGTCGTCTTTCCACTTCGCTTTTTGACATCGAGGATGGAATCAACATTCCATCTAGATATAAAGCGCCAGTTAGTATTGTTTTATGGAAAAACAGAGATTGGACGATTTTTAGTTTGATCTTGTCTTCTTCATCTTTAAGGTTGAAGGAATGGTCGGCAATGATATTGAAATTGGAGAATTTTTTATCATACCCCAATAATTCAACATCTGCGTTGAGGACACTGATGGAGATGGGATGGTTTTGTCTATCTCTCATCGGATAGAAAAGTGGATATCCGGTTTGTCTGTCTTTGGTTACATTCATAAGGATGTAATCTTTGTCTTCGACGCTGAAATTCTTTTTGACGAAAGATTTTTCTAGATAAAGTCGGAATTCTTCTGTTAGGGAAGAGGGAAGTAGTTTTCCTTTGTAATAGAATCCTTTTACTTCCTTGTCTTTATCCAAAAGGGATTTGATTACGGTGATTTTGCTGATGTCATCCTTTGAATTTAAATCAAAAAGATCGCCTTGGAATATTTCGAAAGTGTAACTATCTTTGGCTAGATTTTTGTTTTGCTTGTCCTGGATTGTTGCTTTATAAGCTCGGAAGATGACTTTCTTTCCGCTTTTTGTTTTGGTTGGAAGATAACAGAGTGGGACATCTGCCTTAAGGGAACAGGACTCAATGATTTCCTTGTCTTCGCTGTGAAAATAGCGATCCATGAATAACCACATAAGGTTTGTCTTGAATTTTCTATCAATTTTATCTGTGCAGAATTTCCCTTTGAAGTAGATGGCACCACCTGTCTTTCTTTCCTGTGAGAACAATGCGAAGAGAAAATCGAGTTTTGCAAGCTGCTCTTTGTTTTCGGAATCGAATTCTTCGCTTTCCAAAACATCGAAGCAGTAGGATTTGTTCGACAATGACTGCCCTTTTAGGTTGCTTATTTTTCCGTCTACGACCTTGATAAGAACATTTTTGGCAAATTTGTTCTTCAAAGGTATACTTAGAGGAAAACCGTATTTGTTCAAGGGGGCTCTTTTGCGGATTTCGTCGAAATCGTCACTTGTCAGCATGGAAAGCGCGTCATCATTCCTGGGCTGTTTTATGTTGTCCTTCATGTTTTTTACCTCCCTGGTAAAGTTCCATCACTCTTGAATGGATTTCTTTGATGATTTCTGGCATTTCGGTTTTTGGAGCTCGCTCATCCAATAACCAGGTCTTTGCATAATGGGTCTCGCTGACTTTGAACATCGGCGGCTCTTTTACGAAATCAACGGCTAGAGCATAGGGGTTTCTGCTTGCAAAGGCATCGCCTTTGATTTCGTTGAAAAGCGACGGCGGGGTGCCTGGAATGGAATAAAGGTTTTCTCCTTTTTTTCCTAACTGTGGTAGTGAGGAAAGAAGAGCCCAAGTATAGGGATGTTTTGGATCGTAGAAGATATCCTCTGCCGTTCCAAGCTCAACGATTTGTCCCGCGTAGACTACGGCAATCCTGTCAGCTATCTCGCTGACTACCCCAAGATCGTGCGTGATGAAGATGACGGTGAATCCATATTCTTTTTTCAAATCCTTGATCAGGTTGATGATCTGGGCCTGGATGGTGACGTCAAGTGCTGTGGTAGGTTCGTCGCAGATCAGAATATCCGGTCTGCAGGCCAGAGCGATAGCTATGACAACACGTTGTCTCATGCCACCTGAATATTGGAACGGATAGTCGTTGAATCTTTTTTCGGGTTCCGATATTCCGACTCTTTTCAGCAACTGAATCGCTTCTTCTTTGGCCTCTTTCTTGTTCAGACCTCGATGAAGCTTGATGACTTCTGTAATCTGACTTCCGATTTTCCTTAATGGGTCCAATGAAGTCATCGGATCCTGGAAGATTGTCGCGATTCTTTTTCCACGAATGTTCAGCCATTCTTCATTCTTCTTGACTTTACTCAGGTCGATTCCGGAATATAGGATGGAGGAATGATCATCGATGCTTCCGTTCTGTTCAAGCATGCCGGTGAAGCATTTGGTGAAGACGGATTTTCCGGAACCGGATTCGCCGACAATGGCCAATGTTTCGCCTTTATAAATATCAAGGGAAATATTCCTAATGGCAGTCAAAGTCCGGTTTCTTACCTGGAATCTTACGATAAGATTCTTTACGGAAAGAATGACTTCTCCCTCTTTGACTTCTTCTTTGCCCTTCAGCTTCAATGTTTCTTTTTTTGACATGCTCATGTCCTCCTCAACGATGTTTCTTTGGATCTAATGCGTCTGAGAATGTAGTTCCAAGGATGAAGAATGCAAAGATGATGACGGCAAGCAGCAATCCCGGTGCAAGGATTTCCCAAGGATAGAGAGAATAGTTGGTAATGCCAAGCTCTAGAATGGCGCCTAATGAAATATCTCTGGTCTGAAGTCCTACCCCGAAATAAGACATGGCAACTTCGGAGGAAATCATTCCTGGGATGATCAAAGAGAATTCGGTAATGATGACTCCGAGAAGATAAGGCAGATAGTTTTTGACCATGATTCTCATCGGAGGTGTCCCTAGCGTTTTGCTGGCGACATTGTATTCCCTATTGTCGATGATCAGCACTTGGTTTCGTATCATGAGAGCCAACGACAGCCAACCTAACAATGTCAAAGATAGCACAAGCCTGGCTTCGACTGGAACGTCAGGAAGAGAGTAGGTAAAGATTACGGATAGAAGCATATAAATCAGAAGTGAGGGAATGTTTGAGACGAAGTTGTAGATTTCCACAAAAAGTCCATCGAGTTTTTTGAAATACCCCCAACAAAGGCCTCCTAATGTCCCAATGAAAAGGACGATGAGAGATTCGATAATGGCAAGAAGCAATGATTTTCCAGCTCCTTTCCAAGTCAAGAACCAAAGATCCCTTCCAATGATATCTGTACCAAAAAAATGCTTTGAAGAAGGCGCTAAGTTGATATTCGACATATTGATGGTGTAAGCATCCTCTGGAGCAAACAAAGGTATGATGATGATTCCCAGGATTAATAAAGTCAAGACGGATAGGGCTATGATTGTAGCAGGTCTTTTGATGAAAATCCTAAAGACGCTTTTCCAATAAGAATAGGGTTCCGAGGCAAGCATTTCGGATTCTTCGTTTTTGATGTCGACGTGGACAAACAGGTCGTCCAGTCCATCATTTTTCTTGATTGATATGGATTGATTCATGGATGACCTCCTTTTATTTTGATGTGAGTCTGATTCTTGGATCATAGAGAGCGGTGATTATGTCGCCAAGAAGGAATGCTAACATGGAAAGGGCAGCGTATAACACGGTGAGTCCTTGAATGACAGGGATATCCGGTGTTCCCTGAAGGGCGGTGACTAGTTCTCTACCGGTTCCCGGAATGACCCAAATATCTTCTACGAAATATGAACCTACCATAGCTGTAAGGATTGTTATCGGTATATTTCGAATTAATGGCACGGATGCATTTCTGAGGACGTGGGTGTACATGATTCTATTTTCGCTTAATCCCTTAGATCTTGCGAATTTGACATAATCGGAATTCAGCTCATCTACCATGAACCTTCTGACCCAAATGACAAGACCGGGAATAGACAAGAAGAAAATAACGAATACAGGTATGAAAAGGGTTTGGAAATGTCTTTCACTATCATATTGATAGCCAAAACCGGCGAATCCGAAGATGCCGTTCTTGTCTCCTGTCCAACTCTTCATGAACAAATAGAAGACAAGAGCCGGGATGGCGTAGTTCAAAACGATGAATGCGTTGCCGACTTTATCCCAGAAACCACCTGGTTTTTTTGCCATGCTAACGCCAAGTGGGAAGCCTACTAGATAGGTCAACAAGACGGAAATCAATGAGATTTCCATGGATATTCCCATCTCGCTTGCCACGATATCAGTAATGAATTTGTGCTTTTTGACGCTTCTTCCCAAATAGATGAATCCTTCCCAGCTTGCTTTTACCACTGTATAGGAACTATCGAACTGGTATGGGATTTTCTTATAAATCGGAAGAATATAATAAATATATTGACCGATGTTCTCCCAAACGGAGATTTCATTGCCGTTGATATCCCTAAGACCATAAAGGAAAAGCTGTTTGTTCTTGTAGTTTTCTGCCAGGACTTTGCCTTTTGCCAATAGCTTGTTGTATGTCTGAAGGTCATAGAATTTTTCTTCTGGGAGAAGTCTGATCAATATGGCAACGAAAGCAACAAGAACCATCAAAGTCAGAAAGGATGTCAGGATTCTTCTTAAAATATAGATTAAGGTCCTATTTGTCAGGACTTTTTTTGCTTTGGACAGGAATTTCAATGTTTTTGTTTTCCATGCCGGATCCTCCTTTATGAGAGGATTGAGTATTTCGCACTCTTCTACGTGGATGATTTTCTGCTCCATGTGTTTTCCTTTCTCTCATTAACCGAAAAGATGATGAGTACCCCCATCATCTTTTCTTTCGATGAGATTATTTGTGTGTCTTATAATCTTTTTCGATGGCTTCTCTCTGTGCTCTGGTAATGGCGGCAGAAGAAACTACAGTATTGACAAACTTGTCCGAATTGTTTCCGTAGTTTGCCTGAGATCCTTGATGTGGAATTACTTTACCGACTACATTGTAGATTCCGCTTCTTGTATACCACGGAAGAACGATTGCATCTTCGTAGATAAGGTCGTATTCAGCTTTGGCGAAAGCACTAAGACGTTCAGAATAATTTTCTTTGGTGTTGAATTTGATGGCTTCATTATAAAGGTTGGTGTAATTTCCCAAAAGCTTATCCGAAAGTTCCTTTTCGGATTTGTCTCCTGTAAATCCGAGGTAACTTAGATTATCGCCGATGTCGATGCAGTTTCCTTCGCTATCGAATGTTTCACCGACTAAGGTATGTAGGAAGGACTTAGGATCGCCATAATCGGCACCCCATCCCATCTGCATGGAGAAGTCGTAATTGTTGTCCTTGTTTCCCCATTTGGAATCCTGGTCATTGCTGGTCGGAGTAGAGACATTCATGACAATCCAGCCGTCGCTGTTATTTTCAATGGACTTGAACATAGCCTGCTGATAACCGAATTCTGTCGGATCCATGGCTCCTATGACATCGATGTAGATATGTTCTGCTGTGACTCCTTCTTGAGCAAGAGCTTCTTTGGCTTTATGGAAGTATTCTTTTGCTTTTTCGGCATTGTAGATTGGATCTTCAGAACTTCCGGATTCTGATATATCCGTTCCGATGAGCTTGACATCTGTCGTTCCCTGCTGTTTATTGAATTCATCTTCTACATAAGAGGTGTAGTCTTTGCCGTTTTTATCCTGTGCGAGACCTTTTACCGTATAGGTTCTGTTGAGCCTTTGGACAGGATCGCCCTGGTTATAATATTTGAGGTATTCCATGACATTGAGTCCATAGAGGAATCCTTTTCTGAAATCGGTATTGAGGATGGCTTTCTGTGTATCTTCTTTTTCGGATGAGGTTTTCTTGTGGGCAACGTTGTCATATTCATAGTTCGTTCGGATGTAGTTGAAATAGGCGATAAAGCAGAATTGGTCAGTGGATGCTACCGGTGAACAATTCGGATCGACCGGATTATTCGTTGATCCGCTTCCATCTGTTCCGGTGACGTATTTGGTATATCCTTCCGTATCTGTGGATTGTACATTGAAGGAATCTATCGTTCCGTTTTCATAAAGTTTTCTAGCTTGATCAATGGAAGCACTTTTACCTATAAAAGCAAGATTGACATTATCGACGTAGACATGCTCCACATCATAATAATATGGGTTTTTCGTAAATACGGATTTTGAGGATGCAACATGGTTTGTCAGTCTAAAGGCACCATTGACAAGAATGTCGTTTTGAGTCTCGCCGAAAGCGGATCCTTTTTCGTCAAGCCAAGAACGGCTTACTGGATAATAAACGGAATAAGTTAGGCAGGTGAGGAAATATGGTGTAGGTTCAACCAAAGTGTATTCAATTGTGTAATCGTCGACTGCCTTGATTCCTACTTCCGAGAAATCCATTACCTTTACAGTCGGGTCCTTCAAGTAAGCTGCTTTGGAAGAATAGTAATCCTGTGCGTTCTTGATGACTCCACAGGGAAGATAGGCAAATTCGGAAGAATTGATCGGATCTAGAACATATTCAAGTCCGCAGACAAAGTCATCTGCCTTTACTTCACCGTATACTTTTCCATCTTCGTTGTTGATCCACTTGACCCCTTCTTTCAGTTGGAATGTCCAGGTTTCGCTGCCATCGGCATTTTCGGTGACTTTATAACCGAGAGCAAGTCCACCATATGTGCTTCCGTACTGGTTGTTACTGATGAGTCCATCAACCATATTGACAAAATGCAAAGCGTTGTACTGCCAAGGAGTGGATAGATAGTTATAACTGTCCGGTTCGGTTTGGAAGATACTGTTGTAGGTGTTTTTGGTCGAGAAGGTTTGTCCGGCAACCGTGTAGTTTCCGCTTTCATCGATTTGGGGATTTGCAGCTTGATTTTCCAAGGAAGTGTATCCTTCTTTCAATGTTCCGTACCAGTTAGGGGTATCCGGTTTTGCAGAATTGCTTGCCGTTGTCTTTTTACATGCTCCAAGTAAGGATAGTAAGGAAACGATAGTCAGTGTCTTTAAAAGTCTTTTCTGTTTCATAATAATAAGTCCTCCGTTTGATTTGGGACAACATGATAAGAAAAGAGTCATTTAAGTAGCAAGAGACTTTATGTGAAAAGAGCTTTCATAGATATGCGTAAGCGGTTCCACAAAAAGAAAAACAAAAAAATGATCAGATATTGATATTTCAAAATTTTATTTAAAAACCAATTTTAAAATAAAAAATAAATAAGACTCCAATTTTGAAGCTATAATAAATACGATTTTTGATTTTCTTTTTTAATTAAAAAATAAATCAAAAAAGAACTTATGTATGCCCTTTCAAATGAAAGTGTGTGTTTTTCCTGTTTGCTTTTTAGTTTGAATTAAGGTTGGGATGATAAATGGAATTTAGGAGGAAAAGTATGAAAGTTTTGCTTGTGGATGATGAAAAAAGTTTTGTATTGGCTTTGAAGGAAATTCTAGAACGGAATTTTTATACAGTAGATTATGCAAACGACGGTATAGAGGCATTAGAATATTTGGACATGAATTCTTATGACTGCATTCTCTTGGATGTTATGATGCCTAGACTAGATGGCTATTCTGTGATTCGGACGATTCGTCAGAAAAACGATAATACGCCGGTTATTTTTCTTTCTGCAAAAGGAGATGTCGAGGACCGAATCAAAGGCTTCTCCCTTGGTGGAGATGATTATCTGCCAAAACCCTTTTCCTCCGAAGAACTTCTTCTTAGGCTACGAGCGATTTTACGAAGAAAAGATGGTATCAGAAAAGAAAGTCTATCTTTTGAAGGGCTGATTCTCGATGAAAAGGATTTTACTCTGAAGTATGAAGGACAAAGTGTTCCTTTATCTAGCAAAGAATATCAGCTTATGGAATCTTTATTAAGAAAACCTGATCATGTCCACTCTGGGGAAAGTCTAATGAAGGAAGCATGGAGTATTTTGGATGACTCGGACATTTCCACTCTATGGGTTTTTATTTCGAATTTGAGAAAAAAACTAAAATTCCTGAATTGTCCCATCGCTATCAAATCTGAACGCGGATTGGGATATAGATTGGAGAAAATCGATGTTTAAAAAGATGCGGAGGAAGTTTTCCTTGCTTGTAACTGTGGTGACTTTTTCTGTTCTGTTTCTTATTGTAGCGGTACTAAATATTTTCACCTTCGCCATAACAGAAAATCGTCTCTGCAAAAATGCAAAGGAAATATTCCAAGTGGAACAAAATCAGCAGAGGCCACCGTTTAATAGGCCCGCTTTTTCTACAAGGTTCTTTTTTGTCGAAGAAGCGGATGGCACATACACCTTTTCGGGAAATGATGTCCATTATTATTCAGAAGAAGATAAAAAAGAAGTTCCCGAGAAGATTTTTGCCTCAAAAAACGATTATGGTTTTGTTCGTTTCCTTTTTTACTATAAGCAAGGAAGTAAAGCAATTGTGATAGATGGCAGAAGTGATTATGAGTCTTTACGTTCCACTTTATGGATTTCATGTTTGATTTCATTATCCGCTTTTGCCTTGATTTCCTTGTCTTCGATCTTTCTTTCCAAAATTGTAGTGAAGCCTTATGAAAAAATGTATCATTCCCAAAGAAGGTTTCTTACCGATGCCTCGCATGAACTGAAGACTCCTATTAGCATTCTTTCAGCGAATTTAGAAATCATGGAAAAGGAATACGGGAAAAAGGATAAATGGCTTTCTTCTTCTCTGGTTCAAATTAAAAGAATGAAGAATCTTGTTCAAGAACTTGTTACGCTGAATAAAGTAGAAGAGATGGGAAAGGGATTATCGAAAGAATGTTTTGATATTGGCACTGCCCTTGTCGAGGCTTGTGGATTCTATGCTTCTATTGCCATGAAGAAAAATGTTAAAGTAGAGACAAGCATTCCGGAACACCTGACATTTGTCGGCGATGAAAGTATGATTCTAAAACTTTTTGGAATCCTTCTTGACAATGCCTTCAAATATGTCAGTGAGAATGGTTTCGTATTTGTGTCTATGAAGGAAGAAAAAAAGAAAATCATCCTCCTGTTCCAGAACAGTTCTGAGAGTCTTGATGAAGACAAAATACGTCACTGTTTCGAAAGGTTCTATACGATGGATGAGTCTCACTCCCATCAAAGCAGTGGATTTGGAATCGGACTCGCCATTGCCAAAGCAATGGTTGAATAGATGAATTCTAGTATTGAAGCAAGAATCAATCAAAAGAAAAAAGCGGTCGAATTTGAAATTGTTTTGAAAAATTCTTGATTTAAGGTTTAATTAAGTTTCGTTTTCTATGATGTTACCATTAATAGGAGGAAACTTATTATGAAATCAAGAAAAAATAAGCTTATTCTTTTGCTTTCCATCTTTGCACTTTCCGGTTGTACGGGTGGAGGGGAAAATGGAGGAATAGCAAAATCGAATTCCAACTCGTTATCCGTAAGTAATCCTTCTTCCAATACTGATGTAGGCGAAGATGCTTTTCACCGTAATGAAGTTGACACATTTGTCGAGGAAAATCGAATCGATATTGAAACGGATTTTGAATCACAATCGGCAGAAAGCAATATCGATGGAAATCCGATAGATGTTTCTACTATCCAAGAAGGAGAAATCTATTCCATTGTCGATGGTGGTACTTATGTTCTTTTCGGAACTAACAGCAATGCTAGAATTGTTGTTAATACAACCCAGGATGTCATATTGAAACTGAATGGAGTCAATTTAACATCTATGATGGATTCTCCTTTGGAAGTGAAAAATGCCTCTTCTTTCAAACTTGTGGCTCTTCCAAAGACGAAAAATACATTTGAAGATAGCACCAATAACACACTCGAAAGTACAATTCTTGTTAAAAAAGTGAAATTGGAAATTGAAGGCGAAGGTTTTCTTTATGTTCAAGGAAAAGGTCTAAATGATGATACGATAGATTCAGGTGTCGCAATACAGGCGGCAAAAGGAATTAGTGTAAAAAATACTCATATTGTCGTTTCTTCTTCGACGTCACATGCTTTGAACTCCAAAGCTGGATTTGTATTTGAGCACGCGAGTATGAAACTGGATTCAGAGAAAGATGCCATCCATTCTAAGGAAGGTGGTGTCGAAATGATTTCTTCCGTTCTTGATTCAGACACCTATGGGGATTCCGTTGACGCTTTTGGCAACGTGAAAATCCAGAATTCGAAGACTCATGTTCTTACACATGGGGAGTATATAAAATATGATAAGAGCCTGGATACGGATGGAAGTCTATATGAGGATTCAAAATATATTCTCGAAAACGGGTCCTATCGCAAGATTTCAAGCGACGATATGAATCGTTACAATACAAGGTATTATCTTTCACAAAAGTGTAAAGGATTTAAAACGGAATCCTCGTTGATACTTGAAGAAAATGATTCTTATTTTGTTACCGATGATGATTGTTTAGCAAGTGATACCAGAATCGATGTTCTGACTGGCGATTATTCATTCTATACATTGGATCAGGCTATAAATTGTGATCAATTGCTTAATGTTGTAAACGAAAATGAAGAAGGTCCCTCTATCCATATCTATCATTCTTATGAGGGAATTCAAGGAGGAAATATTGCCTTTTATTCCGGAGATGTGACGATTTCAAGCACAGATGATGGTATTAATGCAACTAGCGACACCTTAGCAGACGTAACAATGGGTTTTTATGGGGCAAATGTCTATGTTGATGCTTCGGGAGATGGTATAGATTCCAATGGGACGATTACCATGACAAGTGGAAAACTATTTGTTTTTGGGCCGACATCCGGGAATAATAGTGCTCTGGATTTCGACAATGCTTTTACCTATGTTGGTGGAGAAATCTTTGCCCTTTCACAGCAAGGTATGATTCAGATTCCGAGTTATGATAAAGTGAATGTGGCAAGTCTGAATTTGGATTCTTATTCCTCTGGTGATATTTTATCGTTTGTTGTTGACGGATATGAGTTCTCTACGATTCTTGTTAAAGACTATTCAAGGCTTGATGTGATTTTGGGAAGTGAGAAACTGATTTCCAATAAAACTCTTTCCATTCAAAAAAAGACAAGTCTCTCTCAGGATTACATCAATGGGTTCTATGTAGGAGAGTCCACTGCTTCTGGTGATTCTATAAACGAAGTGACTATCAGTTCTGGTCTTACTTCTTTAAATGCTGGTTTTGGTGAAAATCCATTCCGGCCAGGTAGACCTGGACGTCCATAAAAAACATCTTCTGAATGCAGTATTTTACTACGTTCAGAAGATGTTTTGATTTAAATGCAGGTATAACCGCCGTCGACGGCTAGAATCTGTCCTGTAACGTAGGATGATTCTTCGGCACCTAAGAAGCAGGCTGCGGAGTTGAGTTCGCCTTCTTTTCCGTATCTTTGCATCGGAACAGAAGCATGGGCAAAGTTCTGGAAGTATTCGCTGTTCAATGTTTCGGTTGTCAATTCAGTATAGAAATAGCCTGGGCAGATTGCGTTGACCGTAATTTTGCTTGTGGCAAGTTCGGCAGCCAAAGCTCTGGTGAAGTTGACGACTGCGCCTTTTGAAGTATGATAGGCAATGGTTGGGATTGCGGTATTTCCAACAAGACCATAGATGGAGGCAATGTTGATGATTCTTCCATAACCCTGTTTTCCGTTTTCAATGTTTTCCTTCATGAATCCGCCGAAGGCTTTGGAAACCTTGAATACGGAAGTAAGGTCAAGATTTAAAGTGAATTCCCAGTCTGATTCCTTATAATCCAAGGCTTTAGTTCCGGTTCCTTTTTCACCGCCAGCATCATTGACAAGAACTTCAGCATGACCGAAATGTTCCTTTACGGTTTTGACGGCTGCTTCGATTGATTCATTGTCAGTGACATCACAACGAACCGGAAGAACATCGACACCATATACTTTCTTTAAGTTTTCGGCTGTCGCTTCGAGTCTTTCGATTCTTCTAGCAAGAAGAACAAGGTTTGCGTGCTGCTTTGCAAATCCTTCTGCCATCTGCTTTCCTAATCCGGAGCTGGCACCGGTAATTACGACGACTTTTCCTGTGTAATCAAACATTATTTACACCTCCCTTTCTTTTATTATTTTAGAATTATTGTTTTTTTCTAGCAAGTAGAGGGATAAATGATTTTTTCTTCCAAAATTGTTCTTAGCTTTTGTTCTTTGTCTTTGGCATTGCTTTCGGAATCACTTTGGATGGAAAAATAGAGCTTAAGTTTCGGCTCCGTACCGCTGGGACGCACGACAAATGTTGTAGAGTCTTTCAAAACTACCTTCAGCACGTTGCTTTTTGGTAAACCGTTGATTCCTTCTGAGTAGTCGTACATTGTTTCTATAGGGATATCTTTATCATGAAGCGATTCTTTTTTGAATCGATTCATGATATCCTGCATTTTATCGAAGCCTTCTTTTCCCTCGAATTGGTAGGAATGAAGTGTGTTCAGACAATACCCGTACATTTTGTAAAGTTCATTCAGTTTATCTAAAAGGGTGATGCCTTTGGTTCTGTAATAAGAATACATTTCGACGATAAGCATACTTCCTACTACGGCATCCTTGTCCCTGACATAGGTTCCGCTGAGGCAACCATAGGATTCTTCGAATCCGAAAATGAATCTGTTTTCCTCATTCTTTTTTTCCAATTTCGAAATCTGTTCTCCGATGTATTTGAAACCGGTCAGGACGTTTATGACTTCGACATGGTAATGCTTTGCTATTTTCTCCACTAGGTCGGTTGTGACGATTGTTTTGACCAAAATCGGATTTTTTGGCATTTTATGGTACTGTATTCTTCGTTGACAAATGTAATCGAAAAGAAGAAGGAAAGTTTCGTTTCCGGTAAGAAGCCTGAATTCTCCTGCTTTGTCTTTGACAGCAATTCCGACACGGTCACAATCGGGATCGGTGGCTATAAGAAGATCTGCGTTCTTCTCTTTGGCATATTTAATACCCAGAGCCATGGCTTCCTTTATTTCCGGATTGGGATAGGGACAAGTCGGGAAATATCCGTTTGGAAATTCTTGTTCTTTTACAATCTCGATGTTGGTGTAACCTTCTTCTTCGAGAATCCTTTTGACCGGGACAAGCCCTGTTCCATTCAAAGGGGTATAAATGATTGATGCACTTTTGTCGATGCTTTCACCGTAAAGCTGGGATTGCTTCTTGACCTCTTCAAGAAATGAGGTTAGAACTCCTGGAAGAATATAAGATATCAGTCCTTTGTTGAATCCATCTTCGGCTTTAAGTTTCTTGACGTCGGAAAAAGGATTTATTTTTTCGATGTCATCTAACAGGATTTTTGCTATATGGTCTGTGATTTGGCATCCATCTTCCCCATAGACTTTATATCCGTTGTATTTGCTTGGATTATGACTTGCCGTGATCATGATTCCGAAAGCGCAGCCTAGATATCTTGTCGCATATGACAAAGTGGGAACCGGAGAGAGATTCGGATAAATGAATGCTTGAATTCCGTTTCCGGAAAGCACTCTTGCTACCATCAATGCAAAATCGATGCTTTTGAGTCTCGAGTCGTAGGAAATGGCTACTTTTCTTTTTCCTTCAGAAACATGTCCATTGATATAATTGGCGATTCCCTGGGTTGCTTTGGAGACGGTATAGATGTTCATACGATTTGTTCCTGCTCCGATTACGCCCCGCAAACCCCCAGTCCCAAATTCCAAATCTTTGTAGAATGCATCTTCTTTTGTCTTCTCATCCATCTGATTAAGTTCTTTTATTAGGTCGATGTCTTCTTTGGCATTGTTCAACCAGATATCATAAATCTTTGAATCATTCATTTTATCCCACCACTTTCAATAGTTTTGCTTTCCCGTGAAGCTTTATTTCCCCGCTTTCTGCGGGAATAAAAATACAATCTCCTTTAAAGAAAGGCAAATAAGCATTATTTTCTTTATTCGTCAATATACCGCATCCTTCATAGCATAGAAGTACTTCAAAACTTTCTTTTGTAGATTGATAGGAAGCCATCGATTTAACCTTACTTGTATCCAAATTCAACTGATAAGTGGTGAAATATTGGCATTGTTCTAACATCTTTATTGCATATCCGGGATGTTTCTCGATTTTTTTAATAGCCTTGTAATCCGTTTTGCTCTTTTTTAGATTCATTACTTCCAGTGCTTTTTCAACATGAAGTTCTCGTGGCTTTCCATTTTTCTGTAAACGTCCGTAATCATAAAGTCGATACGTTAGATTGCTGTTTTCCTGAATTTCTGCGATAAGATTTCCTTTCCCGATGGCATGTATTGTTCCTGATGGAATGAAAAAGGCTTCCCCATTTTTGACTTCGATTTTGTTCAGATAATCTTCTAATGTGTTTTCCTTTAGACATTTCCGGATTTCTGTTTTTGTCATGTCTTTTTTTAATCCGACGACCAGTGTTGCTTTTCTTTCATGAGACAGGACAAACCACATTTCCGTTTTACCAAGCTGTCCGCCTTCGTGTTCGTTTGCGTATTTGTCGCTTGGGTGGACTTGTACGGACAAATCATGTTTGGCATCGATGAATTTGATCAAGATGGGAATTTGTCCCTGGTTGTTGTAGTTTTTCTCACCTAGGTATTCTGGATGAATCTTCAAAATTTCCTCAAGTGTCAGTCCTTTGTATTTCCCACTAGATACATAGCTTGGACCGTCTTTATGAGTGGAGCATTCCCAGGTTTCGCTTAACGGATCTAGATTGAGTGTTTTGTTGAATTCTTTTTTTAGTTTGTTGCCACCCCAGAGATAATCTTTGCCGGATGGAGAAAGTAGAAATGGAGTAAATGTCTCTTTCATGATTTCGTTCCTTTCATTAAAAACTGCCGGGATTTTTCCCGGCAGACGTGTACTTTAATTTTCCAGCACTAATTCACCGGATGCGATGAGTCTTTGACTATGTCTGTCAAATAGAAGGATTTCTTTTCCTAGAATGTTGACTTTGGCCTTGGCATTGACTTTGTAGTCGATTCCTCCGAAAACAACGGAAGTAAGAAGGAATTCTCCGACTCTGAGCTTAACGGTTGTTTCCATACCACTAGGCATGGCGGAATAAACTTCCGTCTCCAACTTTCCATTATCCTCGATGTGGAGGAATTCCGGTCGGATTCCGATTACATAGTCATCATCTTCGATGTTCTTTTCGTCTTTGGCTTCCAATGTCTGGTTGATAGTCGGAATCTTATAGTTGAAAGGTTTGTCGGCATTTCCCTTGACAACATAACCTTTGGTCTTCAGCTTTTCCTGATAAAGGGATTTAGTCTTTTCTTCATCTTCTTTGATTTCTTCTTTGAATTTGTTGAGATCTACATAGGTATTTGGAATGAACTTGGCTTTTACCTGGTTTTTGAGAAGAGATAGATGGATTCCGTCTCCATCCTGCTTTCCCTTGGCCTCGATGAGATTGATGGCTGGATTTCCAACGAAATCAGCCACGAAGAGATTATTCGGTCTTTTATAGACATCAAGTGGTGGATCATACTGTTGGACTACACCATTGTTGATGAGACAAATCTGAGTCGCCAATGTCATGGCTTCGAGCTGATCGTGGGTGACATAGACGAAAGTTGCCCCAGTATCATGGTGTAGACGTTTTAGTTCCGAGCGCATTTCAAGTCTCAGTTTTGCATCGAGGTTGCTTAAAGGCTCATCCATGAAGAGGACTTTCGGACCAGGAGCAAGTGTTCTTGCGATTGCTACTCTTTGCTGCTGCCCTCCAGATAATTCGTTTGGATAACGGTCCATGAATTCTCCGATTTTGACTATTCTTGAAACTCTTCGAATGGAAAGGTCGATTTCTTCTTTGTCCAGATGTCTCTTCTTGATGACTTCTTTTCCGCCTTGTGTGAGGATGAAATTATCATTTACTTCGAATCCTTTTCCTTCTATTGCCTGAAGTTCGCTTTCGGCTTTCTTCTGATATTCACCAACCAAATCTTCGATGGTCTTTTCACCTTTGTATTCGCCGGTTGAATTGAAGAGCTGTAGGATTTCCTTGGCACTGTACATGGAGATTTCAAATCCGTCGATAAGGTTCAGAAGAGCTTTCTTTTCTTCGATTTTTCCTTTCTTATCTAAAGAATTATGAATACATTCACTGATCAGACTTTGGTTTTCGAATACTTTGGACATCTTGAGAAGTCTTTGGTATTCACTAGCCTTGACGGCCATTTCTTGATTTACGTTGGCAAGACCGAACTGGATGTTCTTGTAGACTGTCATATGAGGCCATAGGGCGTAGTTTTGGAACAAGAATCCGACATGACGCTTGTTGGCTGGAACATTGATTCCGTTTTCAGAATCAAAGACGGTTTCCCCGTTGATGGTTATTTTTCCGCTTGTCGGTGTTTCCAATCCTGCAATCATTCTTAGTGTCGTTGTCTTTCCGCATCCACTAGGACCAAGAAGCGTTATGAACGAACTATCCTTGATGGTCAGGTTCATGTTTTCTACAGCATAGAAATCTCCCCAACGTTTCGTGACATTTGTCAATACGATTTCGGGCATATTATTTTCCTCCGATACCTTTATCGATGCTTGCACCGGTCAGGAGATTGACGAGCCAGTTCACAAGCAGGATGATGACAACAAGAATTAGGTTAGCTGCATTTTCCAAAGCAGCGATACCTGTATCTTCCAATAGGAACATGAATTTTGTAAGAATCATATAGTTGTCTCCGATGAACAAGAAGAGGGACAACTCTCTCATACAGCTGGTGAAGGGAAGAAGATAACCACTTAAGAATGCGGATTTCTGAATTGGGAATATGATTCTTATCATTCTCTTCCACCATGGAACATTTTGGATTACTGCTGCTTCTTCGATTTCTCCGGATAGCTGCATCATGGCATTAAGAGAAGAACGTGATGCGAAGGGTATATATTTCAGTGTTCCTAGGATAACGCAGGTTAAAAAAGGAAGTGCATAGAGCCATTTGATTTTCATGGAAAGCAACATGAAGGTTGCGGAAAGGGAGATGGAAGGAAGTAGATATGGGAAGAATGCGAGTCCGTTTACCGCATTGGCAAATTTTGATTTTCGTTTTTTGCTGACAGCATAACCAATCAGTAGACCAATGGTTCCTGCAAGAATGGCACAGAGGAAGGAGAGAAGAACAGACCCTTTCAAGGCTTCCCAAACCTTTGGTTCGTAGAAAATACCATGGTAGTCGTTTCGTATGACATCTTTGCTAATCCAATATTTAAATGTGAATCCGGAAGAATAGTCCCCTGGATTTGGAAGCAAGGATTCAAAGAAGAACGAAATCATAGGTCCGATACAGAAGAATACGACGCAGATAGAAAGGACAGTGGCAATGATCCATTTTCCTACTTTTCCGAGATTGACTTTGCTACTTTGACCGGATTTTCCTGAGACAGTAGTAAACTGCTTTCTTGAACTTGTTGCTACTTGGTTCATCATTAGAATGACGATTCCAATAAGAATTAGTAAAATGGAAATAATTGCACCTTCTCCTCGGTAGGCTCCTTGTGAACCTTGAAGATCCGTTTTCATCTGTGTAGCAAGTGTATTCAATTTGAGAGTAATCGGAACTGGATATGAAGACATAGCAGAGGAGAAGACAAGAAGAATCGTTGAGAGTAAGGCAGGCTTGAGAATCGGAACGGTCACATGGAAGAACACTTTACGTTTAGGAATGTTCAATATAGTTGCAGCTTCTTCCAAATTGGCGTCCATATTCCTTAGGACGCCTCCAATAAGGATGTAGGCAAATGGGGCATAATGTAGACCTAGTACGATAGAAGTCGGAAGCCATCCGTAAACCCACCATTCGGGGCAGGCAATATGGAAGAGATGCTGAAACTCCCCGACATAGCCACCCTTGAAGGCATCAGATATGAAGAAGTTCTTCCAAAAAAGGGCTAAAGTCCATTGAGGCATGATGTAAGGAAAAATGAAAACGGCGGAAATGAATTTTTTGAACGGCATATTCGTTCTGGTAATTAGATAGGCTGACATTCCTCCGAAGATGATGGCAAAGGCACAACTCAATACTGAGATGATAAGAGAATTCAGCAAAGGCTTGTAAAAGAATCCAATTGATGTTTCGTCGGCGAATACTCTATACCAATGATAAATAGTGTATTGTCCTTCTTTTAGATAATAGGCATCGTCAGCGAATGGATCCATTCCGATATATCCCGGTATGACTTCACCGCTATGGACGAGGAAAGAATCTTCAATCAATGTGATTGTCGGAGCCACATTCAGTACCAAAAGCATGATACCAAAGAGAATCAAAATGGTATTGGCAGGGACACCGAAAAAAGTCAGTACTCTTCTTCCGTCACGTTCGATGACCTGAATGAATTTTCTTTTTCCGTTCTGGTTTATTGTTTCATCCATGTTGTTACCTTTCTTCTCTTTCGTTTATGGAAAGAGAAAGAAAGCCAGCCATGGCCGGCTTTCTTTGTAAAGATGCTCGATTATTGTTGTTTCTTGGCTATGGCCTTGTCGATGAAGTCCTTAACGCTATTATATCTTGTTCCGATATAGCTTGGATCTTCGACGATGGCACCGCCTTTGTTGATCCACCAATCTGCGGAAGGATCGTTTTTGCAGGCGAATACGTTATCAGCATTGTTATCCTGCGTCCAAACAAGTTTGTTCGGATCTTCTGGATCTGCAGACAAAGTTCCGTGTCCGGCTTTGGAACGGTCGATATTGATGCTTGGCATTGTCGGATAGTCGCCGACATCTTTTGCCCAAGCAGAATATCCTTCTGTAGTGGTTGAAAGGACATTGAAATAGGCACAGGTTGCATATGGATATTTGCAGTTAGGCATGATGGACATATAATGCTTATACATGAATCCTGCAAATCCCTTCATGCTAGATGTCTGTAATGTGGAACCATCAGTGTTGTTTTCGCCTAAAGCTCCGATCACAAGGTTCTTTTTAGAAATCTTGTTTGTTTCATTTATGTTTTCGAGTTTGGAATAAACAATCCATCCGATATTTCCAGGAACATTGTTCAGGTTATCTACTGCCTTTCCGTCATCCTGGTAGAAAACGGCATTTTCGATGAACTTGTCGATAAATGCAAAGGCATATTTTCTTGTTCCGTATTTTTCGTACTGAGAAAAGTCGATTTCATTTTTGGCATCGTTTGTACTATCTTCGAAAGCGGCCTTTAAGTTATTGCATTCTTTGTCGGATGTTAACATGATAAGCCAGTCCATGTTGACGTTTTCGTTTCTCGGATCCATCGTATCGAGCTTTCCTTTGTATTTCGAAGCCGTGATATCCCAGACGTTGTCGATTGTTGTGTCATGGTTCTTATTGTTTACCATCCAAGTCTTGAAGTTGTACTGAAGAGTGAAAGGATCCTTTGCGTTTTTATCACTTCCGGTATCGTCGGCCCATTCTTTAGGAATGTAATTGGTAAAATAATTCTTGTCGATGAATTTTGTCTGGAGTTGGTAACCATCCTGGAGAATTGCACCAGTGTAGTTCTGGACATCATTTTCGATTTCGGCACAAAGGGTCGTATAGATGGTTCCGTCTACGGTAGAATCATATTTGATTGGATCGGCATTTTTGCATCCTGCTTCTTTAAGAAGTTCCTTGAATTTGTTCTTAGGTGCATCTTTTCCACCACGAGATGTCGTTGCAAGAATCTTTACTTGTGCACCGGTAGTGGCGTCAAGTTCAGCGGCAGCCTTCTTGAAGAGTTCTGTTCTAGACAAGGTCATTGCATCCTGAACGGCCTTTTCTACTTGAGTCAATTCCTTTGTATTGGAATTTCCACTGTCGGTTCCCTTGTTTGAAGCAGAAGACTGACCACATCCGACAAGACTCATGATGGATAGAGCTGAGAGAGCGACTAAACCAAATTTCTTCATAAAATTTTATCCCCCTTTAGGTTTAAAGGAATCGTTAAGATTTCCTTGACAAGAATAATGTAATATGAAAGCTCTTACAAGTCAATAAAATCTTTGCAAATTTAAATTTTATGTTTGAACGAATATTGAAAAATAATGATAATTATCGAAATTTTCAGAAAAATGAATAAAAAAGAAAAATTAATTATTTTATTTACAATTAATCGCTTGTAATGGTTTCCTTTGTAAAATCAACTAGAATGTGATGAATTTTTTGACATATTATGGTATAGTAAAAATATGCCGATGAAAGATTATTTGATTTATTCCATCGAAGATGATCCAGACATCTCGGATATTCTTGAAATTGCTTTAAAAGGGCAAGGCTATTTAATTTCTAGTTTTGCTTCTGGCGAGGATTTTCTTGAGGCATTCAAAAACAAAAAACCGGATATGATTCTTTTGGATATGATGCTTCCAGGAATACAGGGAAGAGATCTTTTGAAAATGGTCCGCAAGGATGAATCCAATAAAGGTATCATTGTTATCATCGTTTCTGCGAAATCCTTGGTCAGCGATAAAATAGATGGACTGAATCTTGGTGCTGATGATTATATTGCCAAACCGTTTGATATAAATGAATTCATTTCAAGAATTAACGCTCATTATCGAAGATGCATTCAATCCATGCCAATAAACGATAATCTACTTCAAGTGAGAAACTGCGTTATTGACTTCTCAAATAAGACCTTAAAACAAGAAGGAATCCTCGTTAATCTGACGCCCAGTGAGTTTTCGATTGCTGAGGTTTTGTTTTCGAATCATGGAAAAATCGTCTCTAAAAATCAAATTGCGGAAGTTCTCTATGGAGAGAATTCTAACGAGGATAAACTGAAAAAACAGTTCCGTACCATTGATATGATGATAAAGGAACTGAGAAGAAAACTTAAAGACGAGAACAAGAACTTCATCCAGACCGTTTTCGGTAGTGGATATCTTTTAAATGAATAAGAAGAATCATTTTCTTAGGAATTTTTTAGTCTTCATCTTTGATTTTCTTCTTTTTTTCAGTGTTTCAATTCCGTGGTTTGTATTTAGCAGAAATCAAGAGATAGATGAAACAAAAGAAACAGCAGATTATATAGTTTCTTTGTATCAGGAAAAGGAAAATCTTACATTTTCGGATATTTACGGTTCCTTGCTTCATTGTAGTAATATCCGTATTTCCGTCTATGACAAGACGAAAGATAACTTTTTGCTTTTTGATTCCCATCAGGAAGCTTATATAAAAGACACTTCAATCGATAGAAAAGAGCTGAACCCGATTTTCTTAAAGGATCCATATTTGGGGAACTCATGTACTATGTATCAAGATATCAACCAATCTTATTTGGTGAAAGTGTCGAAAAGAGTCTCTGGTTCTTATTCGATTTCCAAATTGTTTCTTATTTATGGACCGTTAGGATGCCTCATTTGGTCTATTCTGATTTGCGTGTTTTTGTCCTATAACAATAAGAGAACTCTCAGGCCTTTGAAACTTCAAATCAGCAAACTACAGGATCTGACTAGTATTCATCGAACTATGGATTATGAGGATGATCTGAATTATCTGACGATGGTTTTGAGAGATTCAAGACATAAACTGAGAAAAGAACTGGAAGTAAACCGAATTTCGGATCAGAAAATGAATTTTATTTTGGATTCTTTCTCGGAAGGCCTAATCGTCATTGATTCATCTTATAAGGTCGTTCTTATCAATAAAAAGGCTTTGCAGATTTTCTCTTATCAAAAAGAAGATATTCAGGATCGTCATTTAGAGAATCTTAATGCACCTCATGAACTGGAAGTCAACTTTTCCATGGTAATTCATACAAATACTTCCCTGTCTTTTGTGGAAAAAATAAACTCAAGGGTCTATCAGTGTGATATTAATCCGATTGATTATTCCTGGACAAGAGGAATCACAAATGAAAAGAACGGTGCTTCCTTGGTTCTGATCGATATCACCGATGACTACAATTCCGGAAGCATGAAGAAGGAATTTTTTGCCAATGCTTCGCATGAACTGAAATCGCCACTAACTAGTATTCTAGGTTATCTTCAACTGATTGAAAGTCATGCGATTCAAGGAGAGGAAAATGTCGATAGGGCCATTTCTAAATGTGTTTTTGAAAGCAAGAGAATGAATAAGATTATTTCCGATATGCTGACTCTCTCTTCTTTGGAGAGTCAAAACCTCAAGAGTATCGAAGAAATTCAGGTTGCTAATGCAACTGACAATATTCTTTCTTCTTTGGAACCACAGATTCGGGAAAAGAAAATCAGTGTTATCAAAGATTATTGTTCGTTCAACATTAAAATGAATTTGGAGGATTTTGACAAGCTTGTGAGGAATCTCTTGGATAACGCAATAAAATACAATAAACAGGAAGGGTCTTTATATGTGATCGTGAAAGACCGCAAGATTACAATCAGAGATACAGGTATTGGAATTTCCCTGGAAAATCAGTCCCGTGTTTTCGAACGTTTTTTCCGGGTAGATAAAGCCAGATCCAAAAAGAGCGGCGATACTGGACTCGGACTTGCTATTGTCAAACATATCTGCAATTATTATGACCTTCATATTTCTCTTGAATCGTCACTAGGTGTTGGAAGTGAGTTCACTGTCAGTTTTCCTATCGACAAGGATTTTTCTTCCTGATTTTTGTTTCCAATATAAAAGCTGGGGAAATAACCCCAGCTGGTTTTTTAGTCTAAAAGTCCAATCAAATCGTCCCAATCAGAGTCGAATTCTATTTTTTTATAACTATCTTTATCCTTGACTTCTTCGACTTTTGTATTTTTTCCAGAAGCAAATTCTAACTTGACATCAAGTTTGTACTCCATTGTGACATCCGTTTTGAAAGTCATGTTATTTACTGTAGAAGTACTGGTAAAGGTGTAATTGCAATCAATGGTTGTACCGATAGAACGGATAGAGGTGGTATCGAATACGAAGGCAATGGCGAATGTGTTGACATTGAAATGATGTTCTTTTTTCGTTTCTACGATATTGGAGAAAATATCGGAGAAATCTGTATTTTCGTATCCGAATATTTCATCATCGACAGGAACATCATCCATTAATTTTTCATTGTCCTTCAGATTTTTAAGATCTACGCTGTAGGAATAAGTCCCATCATCATGCTGCTGAGCTTGGACTTGTCCATTGTTGGAAGCTATTTTCTCAATTTCAGTTGTGATTTCCTTGACGAAGGAATCGATGTTTTCTTGGGAAGTGATGGGAAGGTTTTCATCCGAGAGACCATTGTCGAAATAGAACTTGTTGTCTAGACTGAATGTGGTATTGATGTTTTTGTCATAGTTCTTTTCGTCGTCTTTTAGATTGAGTTTTGCTGAAATGGCGCTTTGGAGTTTCGTATCAGAAAGATCGACATAGGTATTGAACCCTTCTGTATAGATGTTCAATCCCATAGTCCCGGAAGGAGCAGAATAGGTCTTTTCGAAGTTGTCGGATTTTACGTTTCCTTTGATATCGACATCGGCTTTGATTCCTGCGTTGGACTTTAGATCGTTAAGATTGTCTGAACTTAGTCCGGTTGCCTGAAGATTCATTTTGATATTCTTGAAATCTGTGCTGTCTTCCTTCTTATAGGTTCCTGTTTCGGTTTTGGATTTCGGATAGTTGTTCTCTATTTTGGATGCATAGTGATAACTTCCGTCTTTCATGGTCAGGGAGAGTGTGTCTTCGTTTGCCATGTTTTCGGCAGCATCGTCCATGATTTCCTTTGCCTCTTCGACGGTAATGGCTTTCCCTTTCTTTACTTGTCCGGCAAGCGGCTGGGCATTATTGTTGCATCCCGTCAATAGGAATGCGACAAGCAGAAACGGCATCTTTTTCAACGTTTTTTTCATTTTATTTTCCTCTTTTCACTCTATATACAGTTTGGATTTCTTTTTTATTGGTGAAATTTCAATTTTTTTCAAAATCGTAAATCAAATTGCCACTGCTATCCTTCGTGAAAGAAAAATCCGATTTCAATAATGATACAGGAGAATAGTTCAGTTCGAAATATTCTACATTGTAATTGTTCTCGACTTTTTTGTGTGAAGTCTTGGTCTTGATGATTCCAGTCGGTTTGCTGTGGACAAAATTGCATTCGTCTATGCCTTTTTCTTTTTCGAATGTTGTCGTAAGTTTGTAGAATTCAGTATCGACAAAGATTCTATCTTTCTTTTCACTGATTTTATAGAATAAACCTTTTCCATCCTCGTCTTCGTCCTGCATGATGGCTATTAGTTTGTCGTTGCTGGAAAAGACGGAACGTATTCTTTTTTCGTCTTCTTCATTGTCAACATAGATGTATCCTTTGTATACATTATCATTCAGAACATAAACCGCTTCATTGATGCTTTCCCCTTTTTGAATGTCTTTTTTGGTATATACTTTGTTTTCTCCCTGGAAGAGAACGTAGGAATAGGTTTCGTTTTGATAGACAAATTCAGTTTTTCCATAGGTGATGGATAAGGTGTCCTCTGTGGCCAAGAATGCGTCGATATAAGGGAAAAGATTACTATATGTGTTTTTAATTTTTTCTTGTTTGTTTGTAACGTTTAAGCTGATGTCGATATCTGTGGATATCAACCTCTTTACTTGTTTCTCAGGAATTGGTTTTTCACCAAGACTTGCGCCATAAAATAATTCCAATCCCGTTTGGGAAAGAAGGGAATTATCATTTAAGGAGACATCCTTGGTCAGAATCGGATCATATTTGACATCTTGAATCGGAGTGTCTGACTTTCTATAGTTGAGTACAGGAATGACAATTGCGATTGTGGTACAGGCTAAAGCCGAAAGTGAAGCTATTAAGGGAATGAAATATCTTTTCTTTTTCTTGCTTTTTTCTTTCTGGATTTGGTTGTATTTTTCTAGAATCATGTTGGAAGTGGTATGGATTTTTAATTCTTGTAGTTCTTTTTTGATTTCAGTTTCAATATCCATCTTTTTCTAATGCCTCCTTCATTTTCTTAATCGCATTGTTGTATTTCCAGGTTATTGTTCCTAGGGGTTTATTCAATGCTGAAGAGATTTCTTTGTGCGTCATATCATATAGACAGTGCATGATAACGATTTGGTTTTCTTCATCGTCCAAAACCTCTTTCATTTTTGTTAAAACGTAATCATCAGAGTTATCGATGCCTTTGTCTTCGATTTGGGACATATCTACGTCTCTCTGAATCCTTTTGTATTTTTCCAGAATGTTCAAGGACAAATTTTTTGCTGTCTGCATCAAGTATGCTAGTATGGAGCGATTTAAATCGATATCTTTTAGCTTTTCAAGAAATTTCAGATAGGTATCCTGGAGAACATTCTCAGCTTCTTCTTTACTTCTTAGCATCTGATACGCCATTGAATAGACGCCTCGGTAAGTAAGTCTGTAAAACTCATCGAAATATTCCATTCGACCAGACTGTAGATAGGATACCAATTCGACAAGATGATGTTCATTCATGGCTTTATTCTCACTATATATACAAATAATATTATTGTTTTATTGGTAAGAAATAAATAAATTTTATTAATTTGATTAATCGGTGTTTTTCTTCGTTATATTACAAGTGTAAAAGGAAAGGACGTGAATTTTAAGCAAAATGCAATTTTTCGTCTTTGAAGCTTTTATCAAAAGGTTTCCTGAGTATAATTTAACATGTAAGGAGAACATCAATCATGAAATGGTTCAACAGTCTTCCAAGACTTGTCCAACTCATCCTTCTTTTGATTCCCGGTGTCAACTGGGTTGTCGAAATCATCGTGCGTGTTACTGCCTTGATCGAAAAGCCTAATCTCAATCATCTTTTGGGATTTATCTTCGGTCTTTGCATTCCATGCATTGCTGGATGGGTCGACTTCGTTTGGTGCTTGCTTTTCAAGCATCTCTTCCTTGCTGCTAACTAGTACTAGTAGCGGATGCCACATCCTCATGGGTGTGGTTTTTCTTGTTTAATAAAAAGGAGAAAAAATGGAACAAGTAAAAAAACATTCCAAAAAAAGAGTTTGGATTTTAATCATTTCGGTTCTTTCATTCATTCTTGTTCTTTTTAGTGTTTTCTTTGGTTATGTATCTTTTTACAATCATGCAACGCAAAATGCTATTGCTTGTATGGATGATACGTCTTTAAGTCAAATCCAGGATGAAAAGGATTATGTTTCCTTTGTTCCGAAGAAAGATTCGTTGAAATCGGATAAAGGATTTATTTTCTATCCGGGAGGAAAGGTAGAATATAAAAGTTATGCTCCTTTTCTTAGAGGTCTGTCGGATCTTGGTATTACATCGGTATTGGTGAAAATGCCATTTAATCTTGCTGTATTCAATATCAATGGTGCGGATAATAAGCAAACTCTTTTTCCTGAAATTAAAGAGTGGTTTATCGGAGGACATTCACTTGGTGGTGCAATGGCTTCTAATTATATCTACCGTCATTATGATGATTATCATGGTCTTATCTTGTTGGGAAGTTATTCGACAAAGGACTTATCATCCTGTGATAACATTTCTACATTATCTCTTTTAGCAGAACATGATCAAGTTCTCGATAAAGAAAAATATGAGAAAAATAAGAAAAATCTTCCGAATTTAACGGAAATTACCGTTGATGGAGGAATCCATTCCTATTTTGGAGATTATGGAATCCAATCTGGTGATGGTATACCATCCATATCTTTTGATGAACAGAATCGAAAAATCATTTCTTCGGTAGTTTCGTTTGTGTTTCATATGAACTAATGAATTAAATGTGAATTGCTTGCCTATATTTTGCGATTGTCTAAGATAAAATTCCTCATCTGTTTTTGTGTTGGGGTATAATAAATTTATTAAAGTTCCATCTTTTATTCCAAGAGAGGGGGAATTAAATGTTTAGTAAGATATTTATGCTTCTTATTAGTGGATTTATCGGAATCCAAACTTCTGTGCTGTTTTCATTTAATCACGGAAATATAACTCCGAAGGAAGATATAAAGCAGGAAATTCGCACAAAAAGGCAGCAAATAAAAGTTGCTTTTCCAACTCAGGAAGGTATGAGTTTCTTTGGCCATTCTGGGAAAGTGACTGGATATAATTATGATTATCTAGAAAAAATCTCCGAATATACGGGATGGGAAATGCAATATATCCCATATGGAAGTTCTAATGGTAATGAGGCCGTATCTAACGCACTTAATGATGTGAAGGATGGGAAAGCAGATCTTTTAGGACCGATTTTAAAAAACACGGGAACAGAAAAGATTTTTGAATTTCCTAGTCATAGCTATGGTTCTGTCTAGACGACACTTTGTGCTTTGAAGACCAGCGATTTGAGGGAACATAATCTTTACTCTCAACCATTGTTGAAAATAGGTCTTTGGAAAACGGCCACTACTCGTAATTCAGAGGTCTTATCTTATGTCGAATCCGAAAAATTTAACTATGAGATCGTCGAATTTGAAACTGCCGATGAACAAAAACAGGCTTTACTCGACGGAAAGGTCGATGTGATTTCAAGCGTTTCTCTCTCTCCGATTTCTGGAACAAGAATCGTTGCGAATTTTTCCCCTAGACCTTATTACTTTGTTACCAAGAAAGGAAACACGGAACTGGTTCAGAAATTAGACGAAGCCATGACCTTGATGAATCAAGTGGATCCTAATCTTCAAGATAAGTTATTCGATACTTATTTTCGTACGGCAAGTAATTCTTTCGTTCTCAATGAAGCTCAAAAACAGAAACTTGCCCGTATGAATACGCTGAGGGTTTTATGCGCCCAATACGCTGCTCCATATATTTATGAAAAAGACAAAAAGGCATGCGGTCTTTTGGCTTCTGTTCTCAACGATTTTTCCAAGGAAGTTGGTGTCAAGATCTCTTATGAATTCTCCGCTTCTAGAGAAGATATGGTCTCCAAATTGGAAAAAGCGGATTATGATCTCATTCTTGGAATCAACATGACTTCTGGTAGATGCTCTCAATATGGGTTTATCAACAGTGTTCCTGTTCTTGAATCTGTTCTTTGTTTTGCACAAAAACCAGAAAACACAGCAACAGCAAAACGTATTGCGATAATGAAAGGACTTGAGGAGCAGTATCCTGTTTCTGAGTATGAAGAGGTTATTTACTGCGACAGTTCAAAGGATTGTATTAAGGCTGTCGAACAGGGAAAGGCAGATATTGCTTTTGCATCCCGTGATGCTATGCAATACTATATTTATGAATCCGGAAGTACTTTGGTCACTAGTCTTGTTCCGGGGCAGACGGTGAATGTTACTTTTCCTGTTTCTAGGAAATCTGATTCCACTCTTCTTACTGCATTGAATGGTTATATTGATAGTATTTCGGAAACGGATTTAACTTCGTATATCAGTGAGGCAAACCTTCATAAAGATACCATTTCTATTTCTCTTTTCATTAAGAGAAATCCTCTTTCTGCATCCTTGATTCTAGGTTCTATTGTTCTCGTTATAGCTGCTATTATCTTTTTCTTTGTTATTCGTTCGATTAAACAAAAGGAAAAATTGCAGCTGGCACATAATAAGCAACTTTCTGATGCATTGGAAATTGCGGATGAAGCAAATAAAGCAAAGACAACGTTCTTATCAAATATGAGCCATGATATAAGAACACCGATGAATGCTGTAATTGGGTTCTCTACGCTTCTTGCCAAAAATCCATCAGATGAGACGAAGGTTAAAGAATATTCCAGGAAAATCACGGCTGCCAGCAATCATCTTTTAGGTTTGATCAATGACATTCTCGATATTACCAAAATCGAGAACGGAAAAATGTCTTTGCATCAGTCAGTGTTTTCCTTGGATGAACTGGTCAGTTCTGTAAATGTAGTCATTCGTCCTATGGCCAACGCGAAGAAACAGGAGCTAAGGATTAATGTAGGAGCCATGAATCATGAGTTGTTCATAGGTGACAAGACAAGATTGAATCAGATTCTTATTAATCTTCTTTCTAATTCCATCAAATACACGCCAGAAGGTGGACAAATTATGTTGGAAATTACAGATAATGGTCAGTCCTCCCCTTCTATTGAAAGACTTCGCTTTGTTGTAGCAGACAATGGTTACGGAATTTCGGATGAATTCAAGAAGGTGATATTTGAGCCATTCACAAGAGCTGAGGACAGTACAATCAACAAAGAAGTGGGGACTGGTTTAGGTCTTGCGATTACAAAGAATATCATCGATTTGATGGGTGGTACCATTTCCCTGGACAGCAAACTTGGGAAGGGCTCTATTTTCACTGTTGATCTTTCTCTAAGGCTCACGCATGAAGAGGAAGATGAGAATTTCTGGGCAAATCACAATGTATCGAGAATTCTTTTGGTAGATGATGAAAAGAGTATTTGTGATGGAATCAAGGAGACCATGAAGAATACCGGGGTTTCCTTCGATGCATGTTATTCTGGAATGGATGCCATCAAACTTGTCAGGGAACGTTATGAAGAACACCAAGAATACAATACGATTATTCTTGATTGGCAGATGCCAGGCATGAACGGCTTGGATACGGCTAAAGAGATAAGAAAAATTGTTCCAGTTGACACTCCGATTTTGTTCCTTACCTCCTATGATTGGACGGATATTGAGACTAAAGCTCTGGAAATAGATATCGATGGTTTCTTGGCAAAACCATTTACGGAAGTAAATTTGAAAGAAAAACTCATCGAAGTGGAACGTTTCAAGAATTCAGTTTCCGAGGACGATTCAGTGATGGATTTAGGCGGGATGCATTTCCTTCTTGCCGAAGATAATGATCTAAATGCTGAAATTGTTGTCGAACTGCTGAAGTCGGAAGGTGCGGATTGTGTGGTAGCCAAAAACGGAAAAGAAGCCGTTGATCTATTCGAAAAATCCGAGCCGAAACATTTCAATGCAATCTTGATGGATGTTATGATGCCGGTTATGGATGGGTATGAAGCGACCAAGGCCATCCGCAGGTCCTCTCATCAGGATGCCAAGGATATTCCGATTATCGCTATGACGGCCAGTGCTTTTGTCAAGGATGTCCAGGACGCTCTTGATTCGGGAATGAATGCACATCTTGCTAAACCAATCCATATCGATGCTTTGAAGAATACCCTTACGTCTTGCAAGAAGAAAATCGAAGCTTCAGAAGAAAAGCAGAAGGAGGGGTTAACGAAATGAGCAAAGAATCATATTCTTTGAGTGCAAAAGAAGCAGAGGAACAAATAAGACAGTTAAAGAAGGTTTTTTCTGTTGTAAGAATCCTAAAAAAAGATGAAATCGGTGCAATCTGCTCAAAAGAGAATGGTTCAAAACTTCAATGTCCATGCTATTCTTTCTGGGAAAAAGATAACCCATGCGATAACTGTACCTCGATTAGGGCACTTCATCTTAAATCGGATCAAGTAAAAATCGAATTTTCAAAAGACGGAGCCTATTTTGTTGTTTCTCGTTATCTTGAAATCGATGGCAGGCCTTGTGTCATGGAATTGTTAAGGGAATTCGATGATTCCAACATCGTAGACATCAGTGGCCAGGAAAAACTGATAAAACATATCAATATGTTCTATGAGAAGACATATGTGGATGTTCTTACTGGTTCTTATAATCGCCGTTACTATGAAGAAAAAATCAAAGAAAGTTCGTTTAAATGCTGTGTCGCCATGATCGATTTAGATGATTTCAAAGTCTATAATGATGCCTATGGACATATAGCGGGTGACTATGTTTTGAAGGTTTTTGCAAAAGAGCTTCAAAAGAATTTGGAAAGTGAAGATCGGCTGATTCGCTATGGTGGGGATGAATTCCTTCTTTTGATACCGAATGTTACAAGAGAAAATTTTGCCATTAGGCTTCAGACGATACTTAAACCTTTGAAAAATATTGTTTTTCCCGGATATGCGGAAATCAATTTGACTTTCAGCGCAGGGGCCACGTTCTCAGATTCAGAGAATATAGTTGAATCTGTCAAGCGAGCAGATCGCTTCCTTTATTGCGCCAAGGCCAAAAAGAACACTCTTGTCACGGATGACAATATACAAATTTCGGATTCCAATGATAAGATCAATATATTGGTTGTCGATGATTCTTCCATCAATAGGGATATTCTTTGTTCTATTCTGAGCAATGAATTTAATGTTATTGAAGCTGACGGAGGAAGAAGTTGCGTTAAGATCCTTGAACAATCTTCGAATCATATTTCGTTAGTTCTTCTTGATATATTGATGCCTGATATGGACGGGTTTGAGGTCCTAAAATTTATGAGGAATCATCATCTTCTCGAATCGATTCCAGTCATTACGATTACCGGAGATGAATCGCCTCTTACGATAAGAAGAGCCTATGAGATGGGTGTTTCCGATTTTATCAGCAGACCATTCGATGCCAAAGTAGTTTATCGTCGTGTTCTGAATACCATTAATCTATACCAAAAGCAAAGAAGACTTCTTTTTTCTGTTTCAAGCGAAATCCTTCAAAAAGAAAAGTGCAGCCATATTCTTGTCGATATTTTAAGTCAATTGACGGAGTTCCGTTCTGGGATCGGCAAGGAACATATCACGAACATCAATAAAATTACGGAACTTCTCCTTATTCGATTGATGAAGAAGACCGATAAATACAAACTGAAAAAAGAAGATATTTATTTAATTGCTACAGCTTCTGCCTTACATGATATCGGAAAAGTTGAGATTGATACCAAGATTTTGAATAAACCCGGAAAACTCACTAAGGAAGAATTCGAAATAGTTAAGAAACATACGGTTCTTGGTGCTGCTATGGTGATGAATATCCGGGAATATCAAAATGAGCCATTGGTCAAATATGCTTATCAAATTTGTCTTTACCATCATGAGAAATTTGATGGTAAAGGATATCCGAAAGGATTGAAGGGGGATGATATCCCAATTGCAGCCCAAGTGGTTTCGATGGCGGATGTCTATGATGCATTGACCGCTGAAAGGGTCTATAAGAAGGCTTATTCTCAAGATGAGGCATTGAGGATGATATTAGATGGACAGTGTGGTCAATTCAATCCATTACTTGTGGAATGCCTTCTTGAAATCAAGGATTCCCTGAAAAAGGACAAACACGGTGAAATCATCTGAGTTTGATTTTGCTAACAGAAAAATCATCCTGGAAATTGAAAGGAGAACAGGCGCCTCCAGGATGTAAGTGCCAAACAGATATGACAATCAAACAATTTTATGAAACAATCGATGCAGACTACGAAGAAATATTGACTCGGCTTGGATCCGAAAACCTTGTCAAAAAAATCGTTCTTCGTTTCCTAACTGATCCTACCTTTGCTGAGTTTGAAAAGGCATATGAGGCAAAGGATGCTTCAAAAGCATTCCTGGAAATACATACGCTGAAAGGAATAGCAAGCAATCTTGGATTTGATAAACTATATGAACCGGTTTATCGTCTGACTGAGAAACTTCGTCCACGTGATTTTTCCTTAGAGGGCATCGATGCTCTTTATCAAGAAGTAAAAAATCAGTATTACCTTGTCTTAGATGCCTTGAAACAAGTGAAATGATCAAAAAGCACTATTCCCGTTTTTGGAAATAGTGCTTTTCAGTTATTTTAGCTTAAAGAATCCACTTCTATTCTTAAGACATTTCAGTTTCGGTATTCTGAATTTCTTTTGCTTTCGCTTTCAGTTTTTCCATTTGCTGATGTAGAAGGTAGTTATTGGTTCTGATTTCTTTTTTTTGATTGGCTTTATAGATTGTATATAGGATGCCAGGAATCAGGAACAAAAGGTAGAGAAGAATCGTCAGAAGTTCATCCATTTCAATATAGGTACGAAGTTGTACTTTCAAATTCATGTATTTCTCTTGCAAAGCAACAAGTTCAGAATGATTTGGCTGATTAAGATCTCTTTCTACAACGATAATTGTCCTTCTACATGATCTTCCCACTTTTTTTGAATAGACGTCTTTGATTTTCCAACCGAATGGAAGATAATCTTCCTTTTGTTCTTCTTTGATTTCTTTTTGTTCTGTTTTCATGTTTAGTTTATTTTTGTGATATTTCTCGTTTTCAAATTCAACTGGTAATAATGGGCGTCTCCCAATAGGAGCTTTGGTATATAGTTCAGGAAATAAAGATTTTCATTGCTTATGGCCAGCGAAGTCGCATAGTAGGTTTCTTCATAGGAACAAAGAAGAGTCTGTGTCCCATCTTTATCCGCGTTTTTGCTTACTTTGTAGAAGCCGGCATTTGACGTAGAAGTGGCTGCATAGGAATAATAGTAAATGTCATTGTTATCGAGGATGAATTCGCTGGGATTTGTCTTTGATGATGCAATCGGGATGCCTTCCTTTAATGTGCTTAGGTCGGTCTTTTTGATGGAATTGTCCGTTATTCCATTATAAATGTAATAGATATTGTCACCATCGAATTCGAATTGTTTGACGTTTTTGATGTTCTTGCTTAGAACATTTGATTTCAGATTGGTGGAATCATCATGGATCTGACTGAGATCGATGAATTCGATTTTTCCGTTGTCCTGACCTGAGGCGCAGTTGATGAAGTAGAGCTTGTTGTTCTTGATTCTGAAGTTCTTTGCCCCGTTGATATTGGAGAATTTGACGTATTGGGTTCCATCTGGTTTCATTCGGAAGATTCCGCCACTTGTTCCTAGGAAATTATAATGTGTACCATAGAGATAGGTTCCGTCCGAAACGATTTTCCGACAGTCGTTTGAGGTCAATTTTTTTGCTATTCCTCCGTTTTTGAGATCTACGCAATAGAGATCGTTGTTGGTAAGTGTGGTAACCTGGTTGAAGTAAAGGATATCCCCTATGATTGAGAAATCATCGACTTTGTTGCTGCTCAGTTGAGTGAGTACCTTTGTTTTTTCGTCATATCTGTTCAGGGTTTTTCCACGATACATATCTAGGTAGTAGATGCTTCCGTTATAGCTTATGGATTTTCCTCCGATGTTTGTCGGAGTGGTTTCCGGAGGTACAAAACCAGGAATAAGATCTTTACTCGTCTTTTCCTGAATCCTGTACTCATAGGGATGCAGATTGTCATTGTCGATGTAAACCAAAGTATTGCTGTCTTTGACATCAAATGAAGTAAGATTTTTTCCACTCAGGATCTGCGTATTTGTCTTGGATGTTACATCAATCTTCCAAATTCCTTTTCTGCTTTCATCGATTTTTCCGTAAAGATCATTGTAGGTGTAATAAAGGAAACCGTCTTTCATGATCAGGTTTTTGCCTGAGGCATCGGTCAGTTTTTCGATTTTTCTTTCTGATGAATTCAGGTCTATCATACCGATATAATCGTTTAAGGTGGAATGGAAGATTCCATACAGGGAATGATCGGATATCATATATTCTTTGATTTCTTGGTCTAGAACAAGTGAAATGCTGTTATTTGTCAGATTTATGCGGTAAAGATGGGAATCCTGTTCCTTGTTTTGAAAGTAAAGATAATTTCCACTTAGGCTGATCTTGTCTGATCTTCCTTCGAAGATTTTTTCCACCTCCGGTTCCCTCGTGGAGGAATTTTTCACTTTGTAGATTCCGCAGGATTCTTTCAAGAGCGTGTTTTTAGAGTAGTAATAGGTATTTGAATCGTATTTTACGAAATCGGTAATGTTACTATCGGTATAAAGAATCTCTTTGGTTTCTTCCCCATATTCCTTCACGGTGCTTCCAAGGAGGGAGTCGGATAAGGAGAGTACCATGTTAGATTGGCTCTCATTGAGTTTTTTCGGAACGGAATAATCGACCTGTTTTGCATTCCCCTCTTTATCGATGCGGTAAAGATAGTTATGGTCGAGTGTGTTCATGAAGTAGATGTCTTCATCATGAATCAAAATCGGTATATCCTTTGTTTCCGATTGTATGGTCAAACTGGCATCCAATTCAAGGTCTTTGTAGTTTTTGTTTGTAAGCCGGATATGATATCGGTAAGTTCCGACCTGAACAGCTTCGTTGACCTCGTTTCCGTTTTCATCTTTTATGGTTTGGGATGCGGTTGTTCCTTCCGGAAGGAAACCGGTCAGTTTCACAGCGTCGATATGATTTGAACCGTCATAGGTCAAAGTCACACTTTTGTATTCGATTCCGCTGTACTCGATTGGAAGAATGGTCAAAATCGCTTCTTTGGTAAAGGATTCATATCCTTCCTTTTTTAAATGTACTTTTGCAGAATAACTTCCACAGTCTTTGTAGGGGTTCCTTCCTTCATAAGAGACATTTGTTCCATCGGGATACCCTTCTGCTTCTTTGAGAATGTGTTCTTTTCCATCGTAGTCGTATGTCTGATCTTCAAAGAGAATGTCTGAAAACTTCTTGGCTAACGTGGAGGATAGCTGAGAAACGGAATCGGATTTAGATGAATTGTTTACATCCTCTTTCTTGTTTTTACAGGAAGAGAACAGGAGAACTGCTGACAGCAATAATACTTTTTTCTTGTAAGTCATTGATTTGACTCCTTTCTATATTGAATTTCGGATGAGAAGGGGAATACAGGAAAAGAAAGAGAGGAATGTTGCCACAAGTAGTGCAAGGAAGATGAAGAGGACGGAAAAGAAAATACTCAAAACGAAGAACAAAATCTTCATCCCGATAAGCCAGGCAAGTCCATCTGCACTGAAGGAAAAAATCAAACCAGGAAAGTGGATGGATTTTGTTGCTATGCTAAGAAAGGCTTCGGTGATATAAGACCCTGAGAAAATACAATAAACATCTGCAAAAGCCATATAAGCAAAAAGAATTGGAAGAAAAATGATTGCCGGAATAGAAAACAAATTGGCATTCAACCCTAAGGCAATGTAACAAAGGATTAGAATGATGATGGAGCAGATGATACTTGCCAGAAGAGATTTGAAATCCTCCCTATAGGTGAAAGAATGGAATTTTGGTTTATAATAGTTTTCCGTTTCGGAAGGTGATTTGTCCTCTGAGGGAATAGTGGCTTCCTGCTCTTCATTTACATCTTTCGGTTGTACTTGCTTTGTTTCCTGAATGTTTTCTTTCGTTATCTCAATTTCTTTTTTTTCATCCTTTGCTTCATCTGAATTGACATTGTCTTGGACAGGGACTGGCATATATTGAGGCTTTGTATCATCATTTCCTTTTTCATTGTCGAAGAGATAATCCAAGGAACAATCGAAGATTTTTGAAAGCATCCGTATACTTTCGATGTCGGGCTCGTTTGTGTCGCTTTCCCATTTGCTGATCGTCTGAAAAGTGACATTCATCTTTTCGGCAAGTTCTTTTTGGGTAAGGTTTTTCTGATTTCTTAGGTACTTAATTTTTTGTCCGAATGTCATGTGTGATTCTCCTTCTTGTCTAGTTTCGGTTAAACACGTAAATTAGTAAATAACCGAAAAGTTGAAATGATTCAACGAAAAGGAGAAAAAGTCATTTTTTTGAAAAAAATATCAAAATTTGCATAAAAAACACTTTTATTTCTCTTTTTCTGTCAGCTCATTATATATCTCAGAGATAATATTGAGCAAGATTCTTTCCATGAAAAAAGATAACTGAAAACTCGATTTCCGCCTTTAAGAAAGTTAAAAAATATGAAAATAGATTTGCTTTGTTGATGATTTCCATAAAAAATGGCTTTCTTTAAAGGAAAACCACTTTTTGATAATGGAACCTACTACTTAAAGATTGTGGGCGGTAGGCCTTTTGTCAGTTGTGAACGGATTGTCATTCCTTTCGTTTTCTTTTTTGTCCTTTGTTTCCATCAGATCTTTTGCGACTTGGTAGGCAATTAAAGTTCCTGCGACAGGAGGAACAAAACTAGTTGAACCTGGGATGTCTCTTCTGTCTGTACATTTGCGTTTTGTGTTTGGAGGACAAACACAATGATAGAGACAGGAATCTGCGGTTTCTTTTTCGTTAGGTCTAGTTGGAGGTTCGGTTGAAAAAACAACCTTGAGGGAATCTATTCCACGTTTTCTTAACTCATGTCTCATGACTTTGCTTAATGGGTCACCTTTTGTTTCATAGATATCGCATAAAACAAGTTTTGTAGGATCCAGTCTATTTCCACAACCCATGGCAGAAATGACGGGAACATTAGCTTTTTTTGCACTTTCGATGATGGAAAGCTTCGCTGTGACGGTATCCAATGCATCTATGACATAATCGAATTTTGAAAAATCGAACTCTTCCTTCTTATCTGGGAGATAGAAAGTAAGGTGTTTATTGACGATGATTCTTGGATTGATATCATGGATTCTTTCTTCAGCAGCATCCACCTTGTATTTGCCATAGGTTTTTCTGGTTGCCAGAATTTGTCGGTTGATGTTTGTCAGACAAACAAGATCGTCGTCGACGAGGTCGAATGAACCGATTCCGAATCTGGCCAGGGATTCAATGACGTTTCCGCCTACACCTCCGATTCCGAAAACGATGACTTTTTTGTTCCAAAGCTTATAGAGCTTTTCTCTTCCAACAAGGAGAGAAGTACGAGAATATTGATTTAACATGACATATGTAATTTACATTCCGTGAAGGGAAAAATCAAGCTGTAAGTGGTGTTAATGTTTTTTTGCAAAGGCCGGTATTCTGATTTTGTAGTAGAGGCAAAATTTTTTCTAAGAATCTGTAAGCGGTTACTTTATATACTGCAATATTATTTTTTTTCTTAATGTTATCCCAAGTTATTCGATTTTTTTTGCAAAAGTATGTGATCCTTACATGATAACGAAAAAAACGTTTTCCCACTAAAAGTGAATCGAATTGGTAAAATGAAGCTGCTTATTGAGTTGAAAACTTCGGTTCATTCAACTTTTAGAAAGTCGATCGTTTTTTGAAAATTGACAAGGATCATTATTATCTAATGGGGGTAAAAAACAATGAAAGTAAAGATTCTTTTTTTCCTTCTTCCATTTTTTGTTGGGGCTTGTTCTGCCGGACTATCGTCACATCAGTCTGAATCAATGAAAGATTCAAATCAGGACAACGGTACGGAATCTCATGTTTCGGATGATCTTTTATCCGATGATTCCGAACATATTACAGGTCCAGATATTTCATTTGGTTTCATATATAATGATTATTCTTCTTTTTATAAGGCATATGGAATCTATAAAAAGAAAAACAAATCATTTCCGCTTTTCTTTTTTGATTTCGATGGCTTTTCTTCTTTTCTACCGGAATATCGTCTTATAGCCATAGGCAATTCAAAATATAGTAAGCTGAAGATACCGGATTGTCGTTTGGTTTCTTGCTGTTTTGCTTTTCGGCTCGAATCGAAGGGAACGATTGACTGCAGATATCAATCAATAGGATTGGAATATAAAGTCGATTATCCGTTTGAACCTTTGGATACTTTTGATAATTCAAAAGTCGGAATAAATTTTGATGATAACAATACAATCGGAGTTATGTATTCCGGAGTGAAGATTTTGGATGTTACATTGAGTTTGAATGAAGGTTATTCCGAGACACTTAAGGAAAATCTTCTGAATCAGTTGAAGGATTCACTGGTTTACCTGGATTGAAGGAATAAATATGAACACGATTGTAAGTATTTTTATGTTATTGATGGTTGCTTCTTCTCATTTGACGGCTTTGGAAGGAACTCAGCTTTCTTCTGATTTGAAACCCAATGCTGCTCATGTTGTTAGTGAAGCGGAGGAAAATATCTATTAGGAGAACAAATTCGAAACGATGTATTTTTCTTATCTTAGAACTAATTTCGGAAGAAATACAAAAGGTTCCTGTACCTATGTAGCTCTTGCGCAACTTCTTTCTTTTTACGATACATATTGGGATGATTCTCTTATCGATGAAAACTATGATGTCCCTGTCCTTCTTGAAGATGATTCAATTTCTTTAAAAGCCGAATCACCTGGTATCTATCAAGAGCCAGTGAGCGTGTCTTCTTATTCGACTCAAGAATATTATGGCTTCATAGAACAACATTAAGGCGCATATTTTCATCTGAAACTGATTCAATTAGGAAAAGAACGTTTTGGTCAATATAAGTTTGATGATGATAATTCTCCCTGTGCTTTGAATTTCAATCAACTTCAGGATCTGCTGAAATATTATTTGTATTCTTATAAAGGTTTTTCCGATGAGGATTATGAAATATTGACAGATTCGAAAAATCCGCGGCAATTTACTATTGATAAGATAAAAGAAGGATTTCCGGCCGAAATCCGCATGGGAGGGACAAATGGGCGTCATGCCATGATTGCCTACGATTATGATGAAAAGGCAGATGAGATTTTCGTCCATCCAGGTCGGTTAGACTATCCGACGCATGTGGCGATTTCCTCTTTGGATTATCCTTCTTTCTGGGATGCAACGACAATTGTTCCGAAAAAGAAGCATGCCTGTTCCGACAACTATATTTATTCGAAAGAATATAATAGAAACGTCCATTGTCCCTGTGAATTTGATTTTCATCCGATTCATCATAAACATTCCTATAAATCTCGCTATGAAGATAATCCTTCGATGAACAATCATAAAAGCTTTTGTTCCTGTGGAGATTGGACCTATGAACCGCACAATTTCAATTTGGTCTATAAAGGCAGCTCTGGTATGATTCGTTTATGCAGTAAATGTAAGGCAACGAAATAAGTAAAAAATGATCCTTGTCTAAAAAACGAAAGTCAAAATGACATGAATGTGTTTTGTCAGTAGTCAAAAACTTCATGTCTTTTTTATGTATACCTTTGCTCAGGCATAATAATTTCTTTTATTGCGTATTTTCTACACTAACACTTTTGAGATAATCATGAATAGGGTAGAGGATGTTTTACTGTCCGATGGTATGGATTGCAATCATTATGAGGTAGGAAAATGGAAAAGATGAATCAAGCGTTTTTGGAAAAGTATCCCTATGGCCTGCATATATTTGTGCCAAATATTTGGTTGAGTAAAGAAAATTCGAATGGTTGATTTCTCTAGTGTCTAAATAGAGGAATTACCAAATTAATTTTTCATCAGAAGTTGTAAAATGAATCTTGTATGCATTCAAGCAAAAATACAAGACGGCAGCAGTGGCTCTCCTATTTCCGTTTATAAAGAAATAATCTATAAATAACCCAAAGGGGAGTCTACGATTTTTAGATGACCATCTGAGATAGATCCGAGAAATCAAAAGTTTGGAGTGACGTGTTTATCCTAGAGTCCAGCATTTTGTCCACCAGGCTTCTGTCCATGTATTGAACATTGGTGTTCTTTGTGACTTTGGAGGGGATGCTCTGTTCTCTTATGGATTGCTTGACGAACATGTTGAAGGCGGCGTTCATCGTGAGGCCAAGTTCCGAGAAGAGTTATTCCGCCTTTGCCTTTTTGTTGGCATCCATTCTGATTGTGACGTTTACACTTGCCATAAATATGCCTCCTTATCTGTATTTGAAGATATCACCCACCTTAATGATATGAGAACAAATAAAAGCGTGCTATTTATGTGCAAGAGTACGATTTGAGACACCACTTTGCATAACAGGATAAGGAATTGGTGCAATTTGCGTCAGTTCCCTCTCCGACAAGGTCGGCAGCGGGAAACCCGCATGACGAGAAAAGCAGACTATTCTATAATTTGCCGCTGCTTCGCAATCTGCTCGGCAGTTCTTACCGTCTCTATGTATCTTCTTAGCCGCTGTGTGAGATACTTGGCAAAAAGCTTGAACAT
>DHKM01000035.1:167151-167350 GCA_002404835.1 Caryophanales bacterium UBA4694
GACTCGAAGCGGAGATGGAACAGCGCGATCTTCGTGAGGAAGTCGTCTTCTGTATCTGTCTGATACCACTCAAGAAGCTCCTTGACTTTCTCTGAAATCAACATGGGTTCAGCTGTCTGAGTCTTAGATCCGGAGATGTAGACTGGAATGCTACGATATACCCCTCTGTGTTGGACATCTCTTCCCAGTACCAGAAAAT
>DHKM01000002.1 GCA_002404835.1 Caryophanales bacterium UBA4694
ATCCTGACTTTCTCACTTAGCCCTCAGAAAAGTGAGTAGAATGTGGTAGATACCTATTTCCCGAACATCCGGTCCAGGTCCTTCTTCCGGTAGCTCTCCCTGTTTAAAGGCAGGCCCGTGAGTTCCGTAAGACCGGTCAGGATCTTTGATCCCGTATAGATCGATTTGTACAGTCCCGGATGCGTTTCGATCACGTCTATGTTCTTCAACGTCTCTAGGATCGTATTCACGTTCACCTTCGCATCCGGAAGCTTCTTCTTGAGTCCCAGTTCCATCAGCCTATAGATCTGCGTCGCAAGGAAGACGAAGAGGACGTGCGCATTAACCGATGTTTCCTTCCAGGAGAAGAAAGGCCTGAGGTCGAAGCTGTTCTTCATGATGCGGAAGATTTCCTCGATCCTCCATCTGTTTCCGTTGATCCTCAGAATCTCCAGCACATCCGTGTCCAGGCTTGTCGCCAGGGCATAGAAACCATGGAATCTCCTTTCCTCCTCTATCTTCTTCTCGTCCATGCTGTTCACCTTCGTATCGGCGACCTCGCCCTGGCTGGTGACGGCAGTCGTAGCGATGAGTCTGGTCACGTCGTTGGGCCCTTTCTTTTTCTTGTCGACGTCCTTTCCCAGAAGTTCCTCCGCCCGGCCCACCTGCCTGTCGAGCAGGCTTCTCTGGTAGAGATAGTATTTCGCCGAAAACGTGACGAACAGAGTCTCCTCCATTTCGACCGTTCCCGAGCTTTTCTGTGCAAGGAGGTTCATTATGTCGACCTTCCTCGTAATCGGGTATTTCTTGTATATCCTGTCCTTCTCCAGAAGCTTCCTCTCCTCTTCGGTGAGTTCCTTGCCTTCGTATTTCCTGTCGCAGATCTTCCTGAACTCTTCCAGGGAGACGGCTGTGCCTTCATGGTATGTCTTCTTCCCGTCCTTCGTCTCATACTGGCCTATCATGTTCCAATTTTTGTCCGCAAGTATGAGTTTCAGCTCATCGTCCGGTGTCTTCTTTAGCGACTGAGTCACCACGTAGTTCCTGTTCTGGAGCGTGTTGAAGAAGCGGTTCTCGAAGGAACCGAGACCGCCGTCGGAACAGTAGATGAAGGAATGCTTGTTGAAGTCCCGGATCATCCTGCCTTCAAGCGGAATAACCATCTTCTGTTCGTTGGTGTTCCCGGAATCGATGGAATAGGAAATAGGAACGCCGTTGAGATCCGCGAACAGCGCAATCTGAACGATCGGATTCGGTCGGTGTTCCTTCGAGGCTCCGTATTTCCGGAGTCCTTTTTCGATGACGTTTCCTTCCTGGTCGACGACGTCATCGTCCTGGAGAGGCGTCTCGAAGAAGCTGTTCGTGCAGTCGACGATCAATGCGGACGTGTCTAGCGATGCCATGTCCTTCATGTTCCTGTATACGCATGCCTGGATGTCGTCGCTGATGGCATCGACCTTCTCTATTGCCCTGTAGATCGCATTCTTGTCCCTGATCTCGGGTGCGTCATAGTAGTTCTCGAGTGCAGAAAGGATCCTTATCTTGGAACAGGGTGCAATCATCCTGCTTGCCACGACGAACCTGGTGATCGCACCGACATCGTATTTCTCCCTTCCGGCCTTCTCGCGGAAGAGCTCCGGAAGTCCGAGCCTGTCGAAATAGTCGGCGGCGAATTTCCATCCGAGATTGATTGCCTTCGATCTGGAATAGTCTCCTTCCTCCTTGAGGGTAGTGGAGAAATCGAATTCCGACTCCACGGTCTTCCTGTTGTCCTTCAGGGAAGCGTTCATCTCGGCGATCCTTTCCGTGCAGTAGCGCTTCGGATCGTCGATTCCCTGTGCGGCAAGCTGGGCTCCGGAGCCGAAGCTCTTCACGATCCTGGTGCTCGTCTTCTTCCCGTCTCGGAACGATTCGACGGCATAGTAGTAGGAGTTGTTCTTGGTGTTCTTCGTCATCAGGTGCATGGCATAATCCCCCTGGGATTATTCTACCACAATCTACCACAAATTTCAAAACAAAGTGAGAAATTCATTTGGGAACGAAAAAATGCCCGAGAAATCGGACATATTCTGCTGAAATTCCCTGATGTTACCACACGTTTTACTACGCATATCAAGCCCCCAAAGTGAGAAAGTTGGGAATCAGCTGATTGTATTGACCACCGAAATCAAGAACAATGATTTTCTGAGTTTCCATTGGTTTTTCCTCTCTTTACCAATCTATTATAAGTTTAATCGTCAGAGAAAACTAGAACTATTGAAGATACTAATTTTCTTGTCTTGTTTTTCATCAGAACGGAATGGGAAGTGATATAATCAACAAGATGAATAAAGAGAACATTAGAAATCTTATCGAAGCTTTGGACAAGGAGGAACAAATACAGTTCTTTGTCGAAGGTGAGAGAGTGTCCAATCGATTTGATCATGATAAAAGCAAGAATCTTGATCCAGTGACTGATGAGGTGCAGTTGGCATATCATCTGTATTCTTTGATTATCGATTCTGTTTTTTATAAGGCAAAAGGAAAACAGAATGCAAAAACAGGAATCTTCCTTTTAGAATCTTATTTCAATCGAATTTTGAAGAAAGTTCCTGAAAACATTTTATCGGATGCTGAAAACGAAGCAAAGAAAGCCATTGATGTTATTGATGCTTTTGTCTATGGAAAGAGAATTGTGGATGTTTCGGTTCTTCTTTCCAGCTGTTTTCCTATGGTTCTTCTGGATGATACGATAAACCAGAACAGGATTATGGATTACAAAAAGTTCCAGTCTTTATCGAAAAGCAAGGAACGCATCTTCAATATGGCCCTTCTTTCTGTACGCTCCATTTTCCGATGTTTTCTTACTCTGCTTCCCGTTGATGAAGATGATTCCTTCAAAATCGACAATGACAATATTGTCAATGGATTATTCTTATATAAAGATTGTTTGTTTGTCCCTACTACCAGAAATGCTTTTTCATTGAAGGATTATAAGGTTGTTGTCTGTGATGGATTGGATCGGCTTTCTGATAATTTCCCACTATCGGAAGTGAAAAAAGTGTCCGTCATCTATTTGGTGAAGGATACTATCGGAACATATCCATTTGAGTCAGAATAAATTCCCATATAAAAAAGTCGCCGTTTCAGCAATGTCTTAGGCAAATGACATTGCTTTTTTCGACGACCATCTTTGTATGCTATTTTTCCTCTTTTTCCAAGTTTTCCTTGGCTAAAGAAAGCATCAGCTTGATTCTGTTCTCTTGGTTGACTTTTGGAGCACCGGCATCATAATCTACAGCAACGATATTGGCTTTCGGGCAGACCTCTCGTATTCTTCTGATCATTCCTTTTCCGGAGATATGGTTAGGAAGACAACCGAACGGCTGGGTGCAGACGATGTTTTCATATCCTGTATTGGCTAATTCAAGCATTTCGCCGGTAAGAAGCCATCCTTCACCCATTTTGTTTCCGTATCCGTTGATTCCTTTGTCGTATTCCTTCACTTTGCTGTAAGGAGAGGGAACTTCGAAGCATTTGTTCTTTTCGATTGCTTTATTGAAGGCAATCTGAATCTTTGTGGCATAGTCGAAGAGTTTCTTGCAAAACCACAGTTTTATCTTGTGACCACCGTAAAGTTTGCAGTCTTCGATTCTATTGTCAATCTTGAAAAGGATGAAATTCATCATTCCAGGAAGGTTTACTTCACAATCCTGTTCACGCAGGAATTTCTCTAGGTTATTGTTTCCTAGTGCGGCATATTTGACATAGATTTCACCGACAATTCCGACTTTGACTCTCTTTTTCCCGTCTTGTTTGATTTTTGCAAAATCATCCGAGATGTGGTTTAGGTTGTTTTCGATGATACTTGTCTTATAACCGCTCTGATTCATGAGCTGGTCGCAGATGGTATCTTGCCATTTCTGGACTAGTTTTGCTGTTTCTCCTTTGTTGACTTCATAGGGTTCGACCTGATTCTTCAATACCATAAGCATATCGCCGTATATGACAGCGGCAAGAAGTCTTCTAATCAGTCCAAGCGTGATGGTAAGACCAGGATTCGGTTCAAGGCCAGAGACATTTACGGAGACAGACGGCACTTTATCCAAGCCGGCATGCTTGAGTCCTTTCCTCAATAAGGAGATGTAGTTGCTGGCTCTGCATCCTCCTCCAGTTTGGGATAATAGGACGCAAACATGGTCTAGATCATATTTTCCGCTTTGAAGGGCGTGAATCAGTTGACCACAGCTGAGAATGGCAGGATAGCACATGTCGTTCTGGATGTATTTTAATCCAGTCTGGGCGATTTCCGGACTGGTGTCAGTAAGAAGCTCTGCATGGTATCCGTAATGCTCAAGAACCCTTTGAATCATGATGAAATGGATAGGAGCCATCATAGGGAAAAGAAGAGTGTGTGTTTTCTTCATTTCCTTGGTAAACAGGATTCTTCCGTTCTTGTCTCGATAGAATCCGTCTTTTCCTTTCGGGTAGTGATGGAAATGGTAGATCATTGTTCGTTGTTCTCCTTCTTTCTCAAAGCTTCCAACAGGGAGCGGATTCGAATCTTGACTGTGCCGAGGTTGGTGACTTCATCGATTTTGACCTGGGTATAGATTTTGTTATGTCTTTCTAGGATATCTCTTACCTCGTCGCTGGTGACGGCATCGACACCGCATCCGAAACTGACAAGCTGTAATAGCTGCATGTCCTTCTGCGTGGTCACATAGTTTGCGGCTTTGTAAAGTCTGGAATGATAGGTCCACTGATTCAAGACAGTTGCCGGGTCTAGTTTTTTGGCCAGTCTGGCAATGACGTCTTCGCTGACAACTGCGCAGTTATATCCGAGAATCAGGCGGTCGATGTCGTGATTGATCAAGGGATCCACATGATAAGGTCTTCCGCTGAGGACGATGATAGTCTTGTTTTCCTTCCTTGCCTCTTCGATGATGTGCTCGCCTTTTTGCTGAACGACCTTTTGGTATTTGACGTATTCTGCATAGGCTAAATTGACAGCTTTCTTTACGGAAATAGGATTCAGGGATGGGAAATATTTCTTCATATGCTCGTAGAATTTAGGAGCAAAATGAGCTTTTTCGGATAAATTGAAATAATCGTTGATATATAAGATGGAATCTTGTCGGAGGATTTTCATATTGTTCTTGCATACTTCGCTGTAATAGGCTACGACAGGACAATTGTAATGGTTATCCGTATGCTTTTCTTCTATGTTATAGGACATGCAGGGGTAGAAGATGGTATTCACTCCTTTTTCAATCAGATTCATGACATGACCATGCATGATCTTGGCAGGGTAGCAAACCGTGTCGCTTGGAATGGTCATCTGACCGGAGTGATAGAGTTTGTTTGAACTTGGATCACTTAGCACGACCTGGAAGCCGAGGTTAGTAAACAAAGTAGACCAAAAAGGTGTGAGTTCATAATAGCTAAGACCCATCGGGAATCCGATTTTGCCCATCGGATAACGCTTCGGATCCTCTTTTTCATGGTTGTAGCTTCTCAGAAGACGGTATTTGAAAGCGTAGAGATCTTCCCTGAGATTTACGGCTTTCTTGGTGACAGGCTTTTCGCATCTGTTTCCACCGATGAAGACTCGTTTATCATCGAAAATCGAGATAGTAAGCTTGCAATGGTTTTGGCAGCCTTGGCAGGTTACCATGTTGACTTTCCGGTGGAAGTTCTGGACTCTCTCATAGCTAAGCATATTGGATTTTTCTTTTTTGAGGCCCATGGCATCCAATGCTGCACCATAAGCTCCCATCAGTCCGGCGATGTTGGAACGGATGACATTTACACCAAGTTCCTGTTCAAAGGCACGCAAGACAGCATCGTTTAGGAATGTTCCTCCTTGGACGACGATTTTCTTTCCGAGATCGTCTTTGCTGGAACAACGTATGACTTTGTACAAGGCGTTTTTGACGACGGAAATGGATAGGCCGGCTGAGATATCGTTTACGCTGGCTCCGTCTTTCTGAGCCTGTTTGACGGAAGAGTTCATAAACACAGTGCATCTAGAGCCAAGATTGACCGGTCTTTTGGCGTCGATGGCCAGCTTGCTGAAATCGGAAATACTATATCCTAAGGCATTCGCAAAGGTTTGGAGGAAGGAACCACATCCGGAAGAACAGGCTTCGTTGAGGAAGATATCCTCGATAAAACCCTTTTTGATTCTAAAGCATTTGATGTCCTGACCACCGATATCGATGACGAATTCGACATCAGGAAGGAAATGTTTTGCCGCTTCAAAATGCGCCATGGTTTCGACGATGCCATGATCGAAACCGAAAGCGTTTTTGGCTAGTTCTTCTCCATATCCTGTGCTTGTTGCACCAGCAATATAAGCGTCTTTGTCCATCTTGGAGTAGATATCAAGAAGCATGTTCTGGAGCAGGGAAATCGGATCACCTTTATTTCCCATATAAGAGGTATATCGAATGTTTTTGTCTTTATCGATAAGGACTGCTTTTAAGGTTGTTGATCCAGAATCCACACCAAGATAAAGCGGACCTCTGTATTCTTCCAGCGGAAGAATGTCTACATGGTCTTTGTCATGTCTCTTTTTGAAATCATCATATTCTTCTCTGCTTTTGAATAACGGTTCGATATAGGAGAAGTTTTCATTGTTTCGATAGGACTTGACTTTGTCCATGATGGAATATAGATCGATCTTTTCATCTTTTTTGGCAAGGAGTGCGGCTCCTATAGCCACGAAATAAAGGGAATTCTCCGGAAGAAGTCCATTGACATGGAGAGTCTTATCGAAGGCGTCTCTCAGTTCGCTCATGAATGTCAGAGGACCGCCAAGATACATGACATTTCCTTCGATTTCCCGGCCTTGGGCAAGGCCGGCAATGGTCTGATTCACGACGGCATAGAAAATGCTTTCCGCGATGTCTTCTTTTTTGGCACCTTGATTGAGAAGTGGCTGTACATCGCTCTTGGCAAAGACGCCACATCTGGATGCGATGGTATAAGTTCTTTCGTGTTTTTTGGCAAGGTCGTTTATTTCTTCCGTCTTCACATTGAGAAGGGAGGCCATTTGGTCGATAAATGCACCGGTTCCGCCGGCACAGGTGCCGTTCATTCTTACTTCGACGCCATTGGTAAGGAAAAGGATTTTTGCATCCTCTCCGCCGAGCTCGATGATACAGTTAGTGTTTGGATAAAATACTTTTGTGGTTTCTCTGGTTGCATAGACTTCCTGATAGAATGGGAACTTGCATCCTTCTGCAATGCCCATTCCTGCTGATCCCGTGAAGGCCAGAGAGACTTCACGGATTCCTTTCAGAACTCCGTTTTCAAGAGAAGTCAGAACTTCTTCAAGCTTTTCACTGATTCTGGAAAAATGTCTCTCATACGAAGAGTAGATGATTTTGTTGTTGTCATCCAAGACAATGGCCTTTATTGTCGTCGAACCGATATCAATACCTACACTGATCATTTGTTATCCTCTTTGTTATCTGAATCGTCTTTATTGGAAAAATCAAACATACCGAACTGGATATCGGTTTCCTTTTCTTCTTTTGAATTGCTTTCCTCTGGGTTTTTCTTCTCTTCATCGGTCTGATTTTTAGGGGCTCTAGAAAAGTCTGTGTACGGATTCTGACAGGTTTCATTGAAACTGTTACCGGAATCCGAACTGGGAACGAAGCAACCTCTGACTTCACTTTCCATTCCGTGGATATAATTGGTGTTGATGTAGGTTTGATAGATGGAAGATTTCAACGGCGAAGGAAGCAAAGCGAGTAGGTCGTTTGCAATGACTTCCAATGTAGCGTATTCGTTTGCCAAACAAAAATAGTTCAGAATGCAGGCGTAGAAGATGGAAATACTTGGAGTGGCAAGAATGATAAGACTCATGGTCGGTCCGTTGAAGGCACTGATGTTGCTGAAAAGATAGAGCGTTGCTGCATAGAGAAGGACATAGATGAGATAGAAAACCCAGTTCTGCTTCAAGGCATAGGACAGCCTTTTCTTGAATAGAAAACGTTTGAAACTTCCGCGGCTCAAGCCTCGGCTTTCGCTGGCAGAGATGTTCAGATCAATGTCTGGTAAAACAATGGAAGCAAGATAATGGTCGCAGAGATTTGTGCTGATGCAATAGAAGAAAAAATAGAAGCTGGGAACAAACATGATACACCCGACCATGATGGTCATAGGCTTTGTAAGATAATGGATATTTGCAGATACATATTCTACGAAATCTTTATAATCGATTGTTCCGCTCGAACTTGTGACTTCATAGATGTGGTCGTAGACATCCCTGGCTCCGTCAAAGGCATTGCAGAGTGAAGGGAAACTGGGACTGAGGAGGAAATAGAACAAAAGGGCAAGGGCAAGCATTCCGATGATGGATAGGATGATTCCGAAGATTCCGCCAGCCCTTTGCTGGAAGAACGCTTTATAGCCATCAATATAGGAAAACTTCGGATTTCCGATTCCGGATATCCGGGAACTGATTCGTCTTTCGACCGTATAAAACATCGGAAGAACGAAATAAGTTAAAAATAAAGAAACGGAGTAAGTAGTCAGTGAAACAAGGACGATTCCGGTTTCGACCAATATCGGAGGAATCAACAAGAGTAAATCGACAAAAATGTCTTTTGTGTATATCTTTTTCCGGCGTTCTTTTATAGATTCATATTGAACGTTATTTTTCATGATTTTAATCCTCACAAATCACCACGTATTATAGCAAAAATGTTAAATATTAGAAATTTAAACACTTGGCAAAAAAGATTAGAAATTAAAAACACTTCTCTGGACAGAGAAGTGAAGGAAGGCTAAATTGAGGGCGTCAGGCCTGCATTATGAATGACCTGCATGACTTCTTCGGCATCGCTGACTGTGCAGCAGACGGTTTTCGTATTCGATAGGACCTTGGCTTCAAGAGAACAGGCATTTAACCTGGAAGCAAGAAAAGCCTCATCGGATATTTCCATATCCGCAACATAGATGTTCACCATACTGACCTCTTTTTGATTATCTACTTCCTAGGAAGTAACAATACTTTATAAAAGAATGATGAAAAAAGAAAGCAAGAAAAACAATGAAAATGAAAAAGCCCCCATTTTAAGGGGACTTGGAAAAATGAAAACGCTTCTATCAATTGTTACGTATGGAATAATCGACAGGATTGCTTTCAGCCTCGACATCCGTTTTCTGAACAGACAAATGGACTTTGGTGGAATCGGATTTGGATTTCAGGGCTTGAGCAAGTGACTCACCTTTTTCTTTCGAAAATGGAGCGATATCGTCCTGTTCTGCTACTTTGATAGTGCCGATTAGATCATGAAGAGGGATGAACCAACTATCCTGTGTCTTCTGTGCGACCCCTTTTGGAACGATAAGCGAGTTGTTGAAAACGACAGCAGAGACAAAAAGGTGCTGGTCATGGGAAATATGTGTAAGTTTCTCTAGCTTTTCAACAACGTGAAGATTCTCTAAAACTGGGTTTTCGATTCTTTGCTTTTTTCCGTTTTTGTCTTGACGGAACAAATTCAAATCGGCAAGATTTCCGTAGATTCCGCCATCCTGGCTAAAATCTTTGATGACATAGACATATTTGCTGCAGATGACGATATGATCGATTTTTGTCGGTTTAGCCGTATCCCCATCTAGATAGCAGACAACATCGTTCAAAAGCAATTGATCTTTTTCTTCGGCAAAGTTATGCAACGTCTTATATACGTGTTTTTTATGGTTTGTTTTTTCGGACCTGATTTTGATATCATCCCAAAAGAATCCTAAAATTAGGAGAGAAAAAACGATGACAAATAGAATTAAGAATGATATCAGTTTCATGATTGAGGATTTATTCTTTAATACAATCTAAAGCAACTTGCATCATATGAGTGAATGATGTTTGTCTTTCTTCGGCAGTTGTTTCTTCGTGAGTGATCATGGAATCGGAGATGGTGACAATGGTCAAGGCTTCCTTGTGAGCTTGAGCGGCAGTGACATAAAGAGCATATGATTCCATTTCAAGAGCTTGGATACCCATTTCAGCCCATTTTTCCCATACTTCTTTAGGATCGTTATAGAAATTATCAGAAGAAAGGACAGGACCGACAAAGTAACGGAATCCGTGCTTCTTGGCCGAAGCAACTGCCGCAGAAAGAGTATCAAAGTTAGCAACAGCGGACAATGTGGAGCCACTAGGCATATTATACTGACAAGTCCAGTTGGAATTGGTGCTTGCACCGTTGGCGATTACGATATCGAAAAGCTTGTGCTCTGGATTGATGCTTCCGGCTGTTCCGATACGTATGATTCTTTCGACACCATAGAAGTTGTAAAGCTCGTAAGAATAAATTCCGATGGATGGCATACCCATTCCGCTTCCCATGACGGATACTTTCTTTCCCTTATAGGTTCCAGTATAGCAAAGCATGTTTCTGATGGAATTGACAAGCTTGGCATCCTCAAGGAAATGCTCTGCGATGAATTTTGCTCTTAATGGATCTCCAGGCATTAAAACCGTTTTGGCAATCTGACCTACTTCTGCTGCATTATGTGGTGTGGACATAATAACCTCCTTGTTTCATTAATATCATAATGTTTTTGATTTTCTTTTGAAAGCCTCTTGAAAAGAAAATGCCTGTCTAATGACAGGCATGGAGGCTATTCTGCTTCTTTGATATTGCTGATATCGATCGGACTTACGCTTCCGAATCCGAAGAAGCGGACATCGATGATTCTAGGATCGCTAGCATCCTGAATCATGAATTCGATTTCATCGTCACTGACGATGACTTTGAGATTTGTCGTAGTGAGGGAACTATGATATCCAGTAAGGAAAGTTGGAGTAAAAATGCTAGAATAGATTTTACTGTTGTCTTTTTCGCTGTCATAGTAGAAATTGTTTTCTCCAAATGAGAAGACATCCACACCGCTGTTATTTACAGCTTCAGAGATCTTATCGAAGGAAGTGGAATTGAAGTTGAAGCTGGGCATGATGTTTGAATAGATGTTTCCTTCTGTTGCACTGGTCAAATATTTCTTGGAACTCTTGTCGAACTGGCGGTAGTGGGTATCATCGACGTTGGTATATCCTAAATCGATGACTTTGGAAGATTCGCTTCCGGAAAGACCGTTATAAAGGATGGTTGTTCCATCGGATGATCCGGTCAGAATGTTGACGTTGGAAGCAGACCAATAACCATCTCCGACAATGGCTTTTGTTGCCTGGAACTTGTAATTCTTGGCTTTGAGTTTTGTAAGGACTGCTTCAAAACGAGCATCGGTATTTGTCTTGTCAGAAAGTTTTGACATGCTACCTGCACCTGTCTTAGTGAATGTTCCTTCAAACGATCTGTGATAAGTGGAACCCCACTTTTCCTCATCTTCGATGGATGCCTTGAATCCGGTCGGAACAAGGTTCTCATCAACAGTAAGAGAGAATCCGGTAACTGCCAAATTTTCATATTTTACAAAATTGTTGCTTCCTGGATAAATAATATGGTTAATGGAATTCTTAAGGGAAGTCAATTCATCTTCTGTTTTTCCACTAGTTAAATTTAGACTATATGTTCCATCATCTGCAAGAGAAAAATCATCAGCGGTTAGTGATTTGAAGAAGTTGTTGAAATCCATGTATTGCCATTCGACTTCGGATTTTCCACCAGAGACAGAATCACTGATTTCAATGGTCTTATAATTGACTTTGCCGTTAAGATCATAGAAGGCTTTGCCAAAGTATTCTTTTCCGCCTTTGCTCACCGGTTCATATTGAGCCTGGTCTCCGGCTTTTAAGGTCGTACTTGCCCAGCCTTGTTTTCTCTCATCGGTCGAAGAATAGTCGATGAATTTGACGGCATTGTCTGTGGCACCAACGATATAGGCATCGTAATCCCCATCATCGTTCAATGTGACTTTGGCTTCAAACCCAAGCTGAAGCTGACTGAGATCCAGCTTCTTTTCGACAGGCTCCGGATTAACAGACGGTGTTGTACTCGGAGTTGTGGAAGTACTTGGAGTCGTTGAAGCGGACGGAGTCGTAGTTGTCGAAGAATTTGTAGAAGTGCTCTTGCCGGATGATATCGAAGAACTTGCTGTGGTCTGGCTTGTCGAGGCTTCAGAATTTTTTTGCGAAGCTGAAGCACTGGTTCTTGAACAACCCGTTGCAAGTAATGCCAGCGCTGCTAATGGTAAAAGTAATTTTGTTTTCATTTTTATTGGCCTTTCATTTATTTGCAGGAAAAGGAGACGACTAGGTTCGGTGTATTGAAATAAGAAGCAGCTAGAAGAATATCTATGCTGACTGTTTTGGTGACGTCATTGATGGTTACTTGCTTGGACAGAACATAGTTCGGAGTCTGACCGCTGATTTTTTCGGCCTTGAATCCAAGGCCTTCTGCTTTGGTTTTGTAGTCTTCTACTTTTGTCTCACCGTCTTTATAGTCGGCAATGGCAATCACGGTCTGAATCAATCCGGTTTTGTTGTTCTTGGCGATTGTGACATAAGAGGATTTCCCTCCGATTGTCGGTATTTCATCCAAGAATTCACCTGGTATATCTTCAGTGGTAAGCATGGCATACTCACTTGGCTGATTTGAGAAGAGATCAGACCATGTTAGATTGTCGCAGTTCTCTTTGATATTGCTTGTGAAGTCTGTGACTGAAGAGATATCGGTATAGACAAAGGTTTCTTTTCCCATATCGCCAAGGTCATTGATGATGGTTGTTTTATCTGCTTCCAATTCGATTTTCAGGGTTCCAAGTATGGTTCCGCCAAGTAGTCCATAAGTAATGCCTTCTACGGAAATCTTCTCGGAAATGGATTTGTCCATTGTATAGATGATCTTTTCGGGAGTGGAAGCCGCATCCTTTTCAAAGAGGATGGATGAGATATCGAATGAAGGAATCATGGAACTCATGGTTCCAGAAATCGGTTCACTATCCTGATAATAGATATTGTCGATTTTGGTAATACCCTGAACCTTACCGCTTTCTAATTGATAATAGCCGTAGTTGCCAGTCTTTTTCCCGTTTTTGAATAAGTCATAAGTGACAGCATTCTTTCCGTAGACTTCTGCTTCATAACTCCTATTTGGAAGAGTAACTTCTGCTTTGTAGTTTCCGGCTTGTAGAAGCTTAAGTCTTGCGTTTAGATCTTCTTTTTCGGTTCCTTCGATTGGCGTTATCTTTTGGACAACGTTTTCCCCTTTTTCTTCCTTGATGGTTCCTGTTAAATGGGTTTCGGTGGTTCCATAAGTGCCTTTGATATCTTCGAAGGTCATTTCATAACCTGTGGCTGAAGTTCCATCTGTCAGCAAGGTAAAGCTTTTCAAGGTGTATCCGATTGTTCCGGTAAAGGCTGTTGCGAAGGCATTGTAGATTTTCTCCTTCGATGTATCCTCTGTGATGAGATGAAGTTTACATGGGTCATTCTCATCCAATGTGAAATCATCTCCAAAAAGATCATAGAATGGATTGAAATATCCGGCTTCATCCCATGTCAGATAGTTGGAATTTGAAGTCAGATAATAATTGTGCAGCTTATTGTCGATGCCGAGTTCAACTGTGGTCAGATACTTGCTTCCGGCATTCGTGAATGGTTCATAAAGGCCGCTTGAGCTGATGTAATCTTTTTTTGCAAGACCTTTTTCCGCAGACTGATATCGTCTAAACGAATAGGCGTCATTGGTTACTTCGAAATCGAAGTAGTTATCTGTGTAACCGAGAAATTCTGAGCCGGAAGTAATCAAACTCTCTCCGGCAAAACCATCGATGAGTTCGGAAACAATGGCTTCTTTGTCGATGTCCTCTGGACGAACACTTGGTTTTCCGGACGGAGAAGCGGTATCAGTGCTTGGCTTGCTAGGGGAAATGTTTGATGGCTTTGCTGATGCACTATTACTTGGATTTGCGCTTGGTTTACTGGATGCGGTAACGTTACCGCATCCAGCAAGAAGGAACGAAAGACAAATCAAAGGTAGATTCCTATGTGAATGTTTCATCTCGTATAGACCTCTTGTTTAGGCAAGTTTGAGATTCTTTGTGGAAAGGCTGATCTGGAACTGTCCCCAATCTTGAATCGTATTGTAGAATGTAGAGATTTCAACGGCTAAATCCCCAGTATAAGTTTTTCCTTTTTCGCCATTGATGGTGACGTTATGTTTGACATAATACAAGGAAGTATCCGTGTCTGCTTTGGTGACGCTGGTATCTTCTTCCAATCCGGCAGAAACCAATTTGGCTCCGTATTCGCTCTTCATGCTTTCGGTTTCGGCATCGTCATAGGTGTAGATATAGAAGATCGGCTTATTGTTTCCGTTGGAAACATCGACATAGATGTTGGCGTGATTGTCATCAATCAGAGGAAGGCTATCGATGTTTTCTTTTCCGAAGGCAGAAAGGATGTTGGTGCAGGTTACCTCGTTATTGGAAATAAGATCAGACCATTTCAGTCCAGCAACAGAAGTCCTGACGTTGGATTCATCCATAAAACCTGTGACTTTACCAATGTTGGTGTATTCGCAGTTCATGATAAGTCCGGATGATTCGTCATCGTTGGTTGAGGTAGTGTTTCTTAAGGTAATGGTGTCACCATCTTCTGTGACGGTGAGATTGATCAGTCTATCATCGTAGCTTCTCATGTTTTCCGGAGTGATGAACAAGGTGGCAAGATTCTCATCGGAGATTTCGACCGGAGAACTGAGTTTGTAGACTTTCTTACCGTTTACGGAAGCAGCGGTGTCTTTTTTGAAGAAACGGGAATCAAGATTGAAAGAAGGCATTTTGTCTTTCATGCTTCCCTGGTAGAGATAGGCATCTTCATAGAAAGTGTCATTGATTTTGACAACACCAAGCTTTCCCTTGGTGTCCGGATCATCAGGATCCTGGTAATCCATGTATCCATATCCCTGAATTCTCTTGTTGGAAGTATTGTAGTATTCCCAGTATTCTTTGGTTCCGTTATCGGCAACGGTGATTTTCATAGTACCAAGGGCGGTCATTGCTTCTCCGGTGACATCGTACTGTGACTGAGTCTGGGTAAGATTCCAGTTGTACAGTTTCAACTTGTTCATGATGGCATCGAATTCGCTATCGGTTTCTCCGGTAAGAGGAGCAACATCCTTGTAGGCTTCCTTTCCACTGGCGGTAAAGGTACCTGTGGTATTGAAACTTGCGGCAACATCGATGGCAACATAGGTTTCACAGGTAAGTTCGAATCCAATGACTTTGTCTCCATCAGTCTTCAAGGCAAAGTAATTGCAATCTGATCCGGGAAGATAAAGGCTTGTCGGAGAAAAGAACTGAGTCTTGAGGGCATCGGAAGAACTGGACGTCTTATCAGAAGAGAGGACGAAGGTATTGCTGTCTTTCTTGGTGAAGTCGGATGCCGAGAAATCAGCAAGGACATTTCCGAAGTAGGAATATTGCCATTCCAAATCGATTTCCTTTTGGGTGATACTATCTTCTTCCGTGACAGTCGTAGCGAATAAAGTATTATCGAGACTGAGGGAAAATTCTTTTGTCAGGACTTTGTTTCCTTCTTTGACGGCACGATAATATTTTGTCTTACCATATTTCTTTAGGGAGCCGTCGTCCTTCACGTTATAAGAAGCGTAGTTGAATTTGTCTGAGATACTTTGAGTCTCATAGTGCTGGATGGAAGGTTTAGTACCATCCGCATACTGTTTGACTGCATTAAACGAAGCAGCATATCCTTCCTTGAGACCGGAAAGCATGTCATCCGTCAGGGAAGCAGTCGGAGAAGGCTCCTTGGATGTTGTCGTGCTTGTGGACGAACCGGTGTTTGATGTACTCGGATGAGAAGTGGATGTTCCGGAATGGCTGCTGCTTGTGGTTGTGGAAGTGCTTGGTTTGCTTGTGCTTGTGCTGTTAGCAGGAGAATTTGTTTTGTTTCCGCATCCGGCTAATAGAGTCGATAAAGCTAAAAGGGATAATCCCAATGGTGTTTTTTTCATATGTTACCTCCAAAAAATTTCACTTAATTCTATATTATATGTGTTGTAATTTGCGTTTCTTTATATGAAAAATGCAACAAAACTCGAATTTAAGCGGTTTCAAGAAAATAAATGATGTATTTTGATAAAATTCAAAACTAAGGAGAAGAATAGTGGATTATTCGGACTTTGGCAAATAAAAAAGGTCGCTTTTCAGCAACCTATTAGTCTCCTAGTATTTGATCGCGGAGAATCTTTGCAAATTCATCCGATTTTACATTATCCATGATTCCGCCATGTGCAATAGCGATTCTTCCTGTTTCTTCCGAGACGACAATGGTGATGGAGTCGGATACTTCAGAGATGCCGAGCGCAGCACGATGCCTGGCTCCGAATTTACCGACGATGGCTTTCGTCGAAGGGTTAAAATAAACGGCAGCAGCAACAATAGTGTTTCCCCTTATGATACATGCTCCATCATGTAATCTTGTTCCTTCATAGAAGATGGTTTCTAAGATTTCTGGTGTAACGGGGCAATTAATTATGGTTCCTGATTTGATGACATCATCAAGAGGAGTTGATCTTTCAAACGTGATAAGAGCACCGGTTTTCGTTTTGCTCAGCCAATCTACGGCGGTGCAGATATCTTCGACAAGCTTTTCTTTATCTACTCCCTTTTCTTTTGTAGAATCGGAATGTTTTTTTAATGGAATGGCAATGTATTGTCTAATGATACCAGCATTGACAAACAGGAAAATGATGGTTGAACCAATCAGAAGGAGCAGAGCAAACAAAGTCAGATAGGATAGTGAAAGGGAGAAGGCTAGGATAAGAAGAATATCTTCTAAAATATACAAAATCGTAACAACTTTGTTTTTGCTTTTCCAAATCATGAATCCGGATAGAAGCAAAACAAGAAGAACCGTAAAGACGAGGTCGACAATGAAGTAGGGATTCTTAAAGTTTTCTGCCAAATTATTTATGAATAAAAAAGGACTCATGTATTTGTTTCTTTCTTTCGGAAATATTATAAGCGTTGCCATTCTCTTTGAAAAGGCAATTTCATAAAATCATCGCAAACAGAATAAAAAACTTCCGCCGATTAAGACGGAAGTCGCGTTTTTATAGACTCTCCTTGATCTCAAGAGCTATCTGATCAAGAATGTTTTCGTCGTTGTCATTCAAAGCGGAGTGGATCGTTAATTCGGTGTTAGTGAAAGATAATCCCTTGAAAGCTGACAGCTTGTCTTTCATCAGTTTGCTGGATAAGGGAGCCCATGTTCCGTTTTGTATCAAAGTGAATGTTCTTTTTTGGAGGTTCATTCTCTCTAGGTCTTGAATGAATTCTTCGATGCCGGGGAAGATGTCAGCGTTATATGTTGGCGCAATCAAAACAATATTGGATACACGGAACGCTTGACTGACTAGCTGGTCTTTATCACTGGTTGAGACATCGTAGACTTTGATGTCTTTTACTCCTTTTTCTGCAAGCTTGCAGGCTAGGATTTCAGCAGTATTTTCGCTATCCCCATACATGGTGCCGTAGACAATCAAGACGCCCTTTTCTTCAGGAGTATAGGTGGACCAAGTTTGATATTTCTCGATGGCATAACCAAGGTTTCTTCTAAAAACCGGTCCGTGAAGAGGAAGAATCATTTTTGTACTGGCAATAGGTAATTTCTTGAAGGCATTTTGGACTTGGAGACCATATTTTCCGACGATATTGGTGTAATACAGTCTTGCTTCGTCGAGCCAATCTTTATCGAGATTGATTTCGTCATCGAAGAGATGTCCGTTCAGCGCTCCGAAAGTTCCGAAGGCATCTGCGGTAAAAAGGAGTCCATCTGTCTCGTCTTGAGACATCATGACTTCCGGCCAATGGACAAGCGGGGTCAAATAAAAACGCAGGATATGTTTACCAAGTGACAAAGTGTCTTTGTCTTTTACTACAATCTCTTTTCCTTCTGTGTTTAGATTCGGAAAGAAATTGTGAAGATATTTGAAAGTCTGTATGTTGCCGACCAATTTGACATTCGGATAACGTAACATGATTTCGCCGATGTTGTAGCAGTGGTCGGGTTCCATATGGTGAATGACAAGATAGTCTAATTCTCTTCCGCTTAAAGCAGCAACGACATTTTCCAAAAATTGTCTTGAGATATCCTGGTCTGCAGTGTCCATCAAGCATGTCTTTTCATCAAGGAAAAGATAGGAATTGTAGCTCACTCCATTATGAATAGGAAGTATGTTTTCAAAAAGGCGGATCTTTCTATCGTTTCCTCCGACATAATATAAATCTTCTGTAATCTTTCTGATGTTCTTCATAGAATATCCTCCAATACCATTATTTTAATTCTTTTTCTTTGTCAGTGGTGATATTATGCTTCTGTTTAAAATCGATTTGGATTATTTTTCTTGGGAAACACCTCTCGTATGTCTCTTTCAGGTCTTTGAAGGTTACATGGGTATAGATGCTTGTGGTCTGAATGCTTGAGTGCCCAAGAAATTCTTGAATTGTTCTTAAGTCCGCTCCATTGTTGAGTAGTTCTGTTGCAAAAGAATGTCGAATCATGTGTGGATGTACCTTCAAAGTAAAACCTATTTTGGATGCACAGTCGCTCACGATTTTTTCTAGGCCACGCGGACTGATTTTGTCTCCTCTTTTTGTAAGGAAAAGATACCCTTCGTCTTTTTTGTCTTTCAGAAAATATGGCCTTGAACTTTTGAGGTATTCTTCAACAGCTGCTTTTGCTGTTTTGGAGAAAGGAACGATTCTTTCTTTTCCGCCTTTTCCCCGGATGCGGATGGTCCGTTCACTGAAATCGATATCCGGAATTTTTAAGTCAATGGTTTCCTGACATCGTATTCCGGTCGCATACATCAGTTCAAGAAGGGCACTGTCTCTTTTTGCAAGTTTATCTGTTCTTTTCTTTGTGGAATCAAGAAGCTCATTGATTTCGTGTTCGCTTAAAAAGGATGGAAGTCTGGATTCTTTTTTGGGGGAGACCACAAATTCAAATGGATTGTTTTTTACTTCTTTGTACCGGTGAAGATACTGATAGAAATGTTTTAAAGCACTTAAGGAACGCTTGATGCTGTTCGGCTTTAGATTTTTCAAAGTCTGCTCCAGTCTGTATTCCCTGACTTTTTCTTTTGATACATTTTCTTTATCTACACCGGCTTTTTTCAAAAACAACAGAAAATCAGCGATGTCTTCTCCGTAGCTTTTTGCTGTTTTTTCGCTATAGTTTATGACTGACTTCAGATAAATGAGGAAATCGTCCAGATCTTGGTCGGACGCCAATGCAATCTTGTTTTTGGATTCTTTCTTCTCTGTCATTTTGTATTCACTTTCTCTTTTAATCCAAGGATATAGTTTTCATTTGCAAATCCGATGGAGTCGAAGGAGTAAAGAATGAGAGGAATAAGAAGAAGGTAAGCGAAAATAGGTCGGGCAAAAGAAAATATCAAATAGAAGATCATAAGCGGAAGAAGGATGACAAGTATTGTCGTGACATAGTTCTGTACTATGTTTCTTAAATTAACGACTTGTTTGATGGATAGTTGTTTTCTTCCTTGGAGAAAATAGCCAAACAGTAAAGATAAGAGACTAAACAAAAGGAGGATAAAAGCAAAAACCAGATAAAAATAAATCTTATTCAGGTTGGATAAATAACCCAAAAGAAGAAGAAAAGATGACCCAAGAAGGGCTTCGAAGAAAACGCTGATGAAAACTTTTGCAATCGAATTTTTTCTAGAATAGTAGCGAAGAGAAAATTTCATTGCAAAATCGGAAAAGAAAACCGATAGAAAAAGATAGCAAACAGCAAAAATGAATTGCGAAACGATACCCGTTAAAACAGTCTCACCATCGGTAATGATTTCCTGTGCGGCCGGTCCGTAATTCTGAGTTAGCATATCTTTGAATCTTAAGATGACATCGTTTAGATAGGTTCCATCAAACAGGATGTGGATATCATTGCTTTTCATTTGGCTTATTGATTGAATCTCAGTATCGATGAAATCTTTGAATGCATCTTCACTTTGATGATATACATTTTCTAAGACGGAAATAGAATTTGAAATATAGGAAGTTAGGCTTTTGACTGTGTTTCCTACAAAGGAGTAGACAATCACTATGAAGCAAAAATAGAATATGCCCATGAACAGGAAAATGAAAGGAAGATTACGGAAGTAGGATTTTAATTGAAAAAGGGTGAAATTCAGTTTAGTATCTTTCGTGATTTTCATTTTAGGCCTTATTGAGAATGTCTAAAATCATCTCAACATTGCAGTCGCTTGACATTCTAAAATCACCTCTTGGTGATAAGGTTACGCTTCCTACTTTCGGACCATCCGGAAGGCAGCTTCTCTTGAACTGCTGGGAGAAGAAACGTCTATAGAATCTTTCCATATTGACTTTCATTGTTTCCTTTGCGATTTCCGGATAAGCGACAAGACTATAGGAAAGAATCTCTTCTGGTGTCATACCATAACGCAGGAAATAATAGAGGAAGAAATCATTGAGATCGTATTTTCCGATGGCATCCTCGGTTTTTTGCATGATTTTTCCATCTTTGCTTGGCGTAAGTTCTGGGGAAATCGGAGTGTCAACGATGGAATGCAAAGTCTTGGAAAGCTCAGGAGAAGCTATGGTGTCTGCATAGTTCCTCACAATATACTTTACTAATGTTTTAGGAACAGAGGCGTTGACTCCGTACATGGACATATGGTCTCCATTGTAGGTGCACCAACCTAGGGCCAATTCGCTTAGATCGCCTGTTCCGATAACGATGCCGTTATTGAAGTTTGCCAAGTCCATAAGAAGATAGGTTCTCATTCTGGCTTGAGCATTTTCATAGGTGACATCTCCTTTTCCTTCATAGGATAAGGAATGCCCAATCTGGTTCAAATGAAGCTTTACGCCTTCTTCAATCGGAATGGTATGTGGAGTGATATTCAACGCTTTCATCAGATTGATGGAATTTGTGTATGTAATATCACTTGTGTTTCCACGATTGGGAAGTGTATATCCGAAAATCTGTATGTCTTTTTGAATTTTTTTTGCTTCATTCAATACAAGAAGAGCAAGAGTGGAATCGAGTCCTCCGGATACACCGATGATAAGATTACGGATTCCGGTGTTTCTCAACCGGGTTACAAGACCCATGGTCTGAATCTTGAGTATTTCCTCGCAGTGTTCTTTTCTTTCCTGGTCTTCTTTTGGAACAAATGGATTACGATCTACAGGAAGATTCTCTTCTTTTAATATCTTGACGAGTTCATTGCAGGATAAATCGTATTTTCCGCCAAGCGGTTTGATATTTGTAGGAATATAACGATAGAGGTTTTCTTCTTTATTAATGAATGTGGATTGATGGATCCTGTTGTAATTCGATTTTTCCAAATCAATGACGGCACTGAGACATCGATTTTCTTCTGGATAGATGCTTTCCTTGATGAGGGATCCGTTATATGCAATCAGCTGATGTCCGGAGAAAACAAGGTCGGTCGAGCTCTCTTCCATGGCACTGGATGTATATAAATATAGGCAGTATTCCTCACCGGACACTTGCTTAACCATATTCCTTCTGTAATTCTTCTTTCCAATCGTTTCATCGCTTGCCGAAGGGTTGACAACAATATTGGCTCCATTCAGGGAAGCTTGTATGGATGGACGATTCGGAACCCATAGATCCTCACAGATTTCGGTTGCAATAGTAGCATGATTGTTTCTGTCTTCGAACAGAAGATCGATTCCGAATGGGATTTCTTCTCCGTTTAGCCGAATTGTCCTGTTCCGGATATCTTTTCCAGAGGCAAACCAACGCGCTTCATAGAATTCCGAATAGTTTGGAATGTGGATCTTTGGAACGATACCAAGGATCTTTCCGTTCGAAAGATAGGCGGCACAATTATAGAGCTTGTTCTGATAGGAAATCGGCAGACCTAGAATGATGGTATTTTCTATTTCTTTGGTCTCAGTAGCAATATCCGTTAATGCACGGACTGACTCATCCAAAAGAGATTTCTGAAAGAAAAGGTCCTGACAGGTATAACCGGTTAGAGACAATTCCGGAAAAAGAAGAATCGAGGCATCAATGTTCTGCTTTATGTTCTTGAGAATTTCTTCTTTGTTGAATTGGATGTTTGCTATTTTCATCCGTGGCGAAAACAGTTTTACTTTGATCCATGTGTTTTTCATAAAAGATCTCCTTTTTCCTTTAGGTAGGAATAGACTTCTTTCGGTATGTACTTTTTTGCTTCTTCGCTTCTTCCTTCTTTTAGAAGGTGCCTTACTTGGGAGGAAGAGATGGACTGATAAGTATCAGGACAATTGATGAAGGTAAAGTGTTTTCTTCTTTCTTTGAGATAGGAATCACTTTTGAAAATCTCTTCCAAAGAATCATGATTTCTCTTAAGTACGACAAAAGAGAATTCATTTCCGATTTCATCAACGTATTTCCATTTGGTTTTAAGGTTGCTTAGCCAATCGGAACCAAACAAGAGCCTTGCTTTGTATCCGATTGATTCCAAATGCTTCAACGTAAAATATGTCCTTGATTGTTCTTTCTGTTCCAGTTCATAAGAAGAGACAACCATCCAAGAATTGTTCTTCGCTACTTTCTGTAGCATTTCAAGACGAGAGGATTCAGAAAAAGAAAAGTCCTTCTTTTCATCTTGGAGGATGTAATGGCTTTTGCTTGGCATGAAGATGACTTTCTTTAGATGCAAGGAATCCATGGCAAATTTAGCTGTTTGGATATGGGCAATCGTAACTGGATTGAATGCTCCTCCGAAAAGAAGGACTTCTTCCATTTTAAATTTGTCCTCCGTGTAAAGAGGAATATAGATCCTCTCGTACCTGATAGACTTTTTCGGTCAGATCGATATAGTGCTGATGCGGAAGCTCCGGACGAAGTTCGGATTCCCAGACTTTGTGTTCGAGCTGATCCTTGATATATTCTCTTTTTTCCTTGATGGTAGGAAGTGTGGTAGCAAGTTTTCCATCAATGATGAAGGGGATAAGGAGTTTTTCGACGCTGCAGGGCTTGATGGTTCTTCTTCTTTTGAAATCTTCGGGATCGAAATTGTAGACGACGACATCTTTTCCAGCTTCGATGACCTCGTCATCCATGGCTATAATGTCGCACTGCCCCTTTCCTTCCTCGTCGAATACACGATAGACCATCAATTTTCCTGGAATGATTGCTTTGATGGAGGAATCAGAACATTTCATCTTCGGAGAATAGCTGCCGTCTTTATTCTTGACAGCGACAAGCTTATAAACTCCGCCGAAGACAGGATCAGTAGCAGAAGTGATCAGGTTCTCACCGACTCCATAGGAATCATAGTGGGCATCTTCGTAGATTTCCATATTGGCTATCTTCTTTTCATCAAGAGAATTGGATGCAACGAGCTTGATATACGGCTTTCCGGCTTTATCGAGTGCTTTTCTGAGTCTCTTGTAGGTTCTGGCAAGATCTCCTGAATCCACACGTGCAGCTTTGACTCTTCTATTTGGATCATTAGGATATTTCTTGATTAATTCATCGTCGATTTTGATTAGGTTCGGAAGTCCGGATTCGAAGACGTTATAGGTATCTAAAAGAAGGGAAACGTTTTCCGGGTATGTATCAGCGTAGGCTCTGAAGGCTTCCAGTTCGTTTGGGAAGAACTCGATGAAGGAGTGGGCAATGGTGCCGACAGCCTTGACATCGCTTCCGAATTTCATTTCCGCCAAGCAGTTGGCAGTTCCGATACATCCGCCCAAAATAGCTGCATAGGCACCATCGTTTCCTGCACTTTCTCCTTGTGCGCGTCTTGTACCGAATTCCATTACGTTTCTTGGAGAATGGGTGGCAAGGCCGGTGATTCTTGTTGCCTTTGTTGTAATAAGAGAATGGAAATTCATGGTCTGAAGAAGATAGGTTTCAATCAAAATAGCTCCGACCATGTCGCATTCAATTCGAACAAGGGGAATCTGAGGATAGCAGACTGTTCCTTCCTTCAAAGCATACATATTTCCTTTCCAACGATAGGTTTTCAGATAGTCAAGGAAGCTGTCGCTCATGCCTTTTGTTTTTAGATAAATCAAATCTCTTTCGGTGAAATGATAGTTCAGAAGGAACTTTGTAAGTTTGTCCTGACCAGCGGCAATGGCATATCCTAAATTGTCCGGATTTTCACGATAGAACATATCAAAGACCATGATTGTGTCTTTGTATCCGTGAAGGAAAAGACAGTTTGCCATGGTGAATTCGTAGAAATCCGTCACCATCGCAGGGTTATCATATTCTTCATCCGGAAGATAAGGTTCGACATGTATTGACATATATTTGCCTCCTAATTGGCTGTTCTACATCTTGGAATTGTTCTGAATCATAATTCCAGTCCATAGTAAAAATACATGAAAAGTATAATCGAAGTTCCGGAATAAGACAACAATTTGAATTCCCTTGATGCCTCCCTAAAAAAAGAACGACGAAAAAAGCGGACAATTTGTCCGCTCAAAATCTGCTTAATATCCTAAGAAAGAAGAGGTTTTCTTTGTCTCGTATTCGGTCGAAGATTCGTAGGTTGTCTTGAGCAAGTCTACCAATTCCTGGCATTCCGGGTCGAAATCAATATCGTTTATAAGGACAAACGGTTTGCTTTCTTTGCGATATAAGAACGAGGATGAACCGGGTCTGTTCTCAGGAACGGAAACAAAGCAACGGCAATCATCGATGATATAGGATGGCGAGATACGATGAACATCGTTTTCTCCGCCTTTGTCTTCTTTATCGATACTTTCTTTTTTGAGGTATGGTTCGAATTTATCTGCTAATTTGTCTTGTATGGTTTTTCCTACTTCATTTGAAAGGTTCAATATAGAGACATCGAAAAGATTCGTTGAATCGTCTTTTCTTTCTGTTTTCAGGTAAAGTGCATAACTCTTTGCCCCTTTTTCTATAAGGCTAGGCTGATAAGTCTTTGATGAACAGCTTGCAAGAAGAATGAAACATAGTCCGATTAATTTCCTTTTTTTCATAATCGATCCTCTGAAAGATATAATATGCCATCAATCAAATTTTTTTTGAAATAATAGTTGCCTCTATTGTTTTTCCAACCTACATGTACGATTCCGTATTCCCCATCTCCATTTACATTATAATATCCAATTCCTAATGACCAATGATCTTCAGTGTGTATAATGCAAACGTTTTTGTCGTATGTTATGTCTTTAAGTGTTTGGAATGGATTTTGATTAGTGTATATTGCATTTAAGGAAAACCCGTGTCTGGCACAATATTTTGTAAGACCATCGGTCATTTCGTTGGAATAAGAAGTGTCATTTTCTTCTAAATGAAAATCAACACAAAATTCATTGATTAATTTTTGTGCTACTAGAGGCTCATCTTCATAGGATACAGGCATGGTTACATTTGGAACCAATGTACTCAGTTTCGGACAGTTGATGTCATAGTATGCAATTAACATGGCCGCGGATACAGGACCATAGGCAATTCCATAATATGGACTAGATGAATTGAAGTTTTGGTAGTAATCTGGTGCTGGATCTACATGCCACTCGTAATGATATGCTGATTTGCTTGTTTTGAAACAAGAATCAGGAACATCAGGCATATTTAATTGTTCATTTGAACTTATTGATCTTGTATTTGACAGTTTATCTAAGGCTTTTGTGTTTTTTGTTTCCGCCTTTTGCTTGGAAATGCAGTCGAAGCTATTATAGTAATAATCGTTTTGAATATCGACATATGGATCAATCGGGCCGGTATGAATGAATTGAATATCGCCGTTCACAATAAATACACTTCCAATGTATTTGCTTCCTAAGGTAGCCTTTGCTAATTGGGCTTTCTTGCCTTGATAATTGATGATGAAGGTAGAAAAAATGGAATCAGAAAATTCCGGAAAAGCGTTTTTGATTGGTTTGATAGGATCAATTTTAATAGATGCTGGTAAAGAAAGTAAAGATAAGATTTTTTAACATAAGAATCCTCCTTTTTTTTCAGTATAAGACCCTAATGTAAACTTGTCAATAAATCGGTCATATATTAGTCGTTTCTCTTAGGACTGCAGGGCTCTGAGGAGGTTTTGGGCGGAAAAAACGACGAAATCCAAAATCCAGCTAAGTAGTAGAAATCATATTTATCTCAAAAAATCAGATTATATGTCATATACCATACAATTTTGCAAAAAAGGGAATGCCATATCATCGTCATTTCCCTTGTCTTGCGATTGCCTTTCAAAATTCGTTTTATGTTATTTTTGTGCCAATTTTTACTGAGGGAAAATTGTCAATTGAACATAAGGGCTTTACCTAGAATGATGAGATTCAAGCAATACAAAAAAATCCCGAAAGCGAAACAAAATGCTATCGGGATAATAATGACTATTTCTTCTCTTCGTCTTTTTGGATATAACGGCATTTCGGATAGTTTGAACAACCGATGAATTTCTTTCCCCAGCGGCTTGTTTTTTCGATCAGATGGCCGGTATGGCATCTTGGACAAAGAGGGGCATCTTCCGGAATGACGATTTCTTTCTTTTCCTTTTCTAGGGAGTTTCCGTTCATGTCTTCCATGTAGTGGCATTTCGGATAATTGCTACATCCGATGAAATCACCTTTCTTGGAATGGCGTTTGACAAGTTTTCCACCGCATTTTGGACAAACTCTGCCTTCGATGTATTCTTGTTCCGGCTTTTCGATGTAATCGCATTTCGGATAATTGCTGCACCCTACGAAATTGCCGAACTTACCTTTTCGTATGACAAGCGGAGAACCGCATTTTGGACAGTTCCTGCCGACTTCGACCGGCTTGATCTTTTCCATGTGTTCTTTTGCAGCATCGAAGTATTTTACGAATTCATCCCAGAAATTGGTCAGAAGTTCGTTTTTGTCGACTTTTCCTTCGGCAATCAAATCAAGATTGCTTTCCATGTTTGCCGTATATCCGACATCCATGTATTTCGGGAAGTATTCGACAAGGGAATGACTGGTCAGGATACCCTGCTCCGTCGGAATAAGGGAACGGTTCTTGACTTCGACATACTCGATTTCAAGGTTGGAAATTGTAGGCGCATAGGTGGATGGTCTACCGATGCCGTCTTTCTGCATCTGCTTGACGATGGAGCCTTCGTTGTATCTGGAAGGAGCCTTGGTAAAGTGCTGGGTTGAAGTCGGATTGGTCATATCGACAATTTTGCCTTCATCCAGCTCCGGAAGTTTTGTCAGATCCTGCTTTTCTTCGTATTTTCCGTAGACTTTGTAGTAACCTTCGAAGAGAGTCTTTGTACTGGAAGCAGAGAAATCGTACTCGTTTCCGGTGAAGATGACTGTGGAAATGGAATCCTTTCTCGGGGCCATAAGACTGGCCAAGGCGCGATCATAGATGAGGACATAAAGATTGTATTCATCGTTTGTCAAGAACGGCTTTACCATATCAGGAGTGAAGGAAATGTTGGTGGGACGAATGGCTTCGTGGGCATCTTGGACATTTTTGTCTGCTTTTTGACGCTTGACGGAACCCAAATATTCTTTTCCGTATTTCTCTACGATGAACTGATCCGCGGATGCGATGAATTCATCGGAGAGACGGATGGAATCGGTTCTCATATAGGTGATGAGACCGGTTGTTGTACCATTGATTTCCTCACCTTCATAAAGCCTTTGAGCGATACTTGCAGTTTTCTTTGTGGAATAATGGAACTGAGTAAAGGCGGCTTGCTGCAAAGTTGCGGTCGTGAAGGGTGGATTCGGAACTTTGTTCTTTGTCTCGCTCTTTATGGATTTGATGGTGAACTTTTCAGGAAGCTCGCTTAAGACCTTTTGGGCTTCTTTCTCATTGTTGATTTTGATGCTTTGATTCATGTAGGCATTGAGTTCGGCATGGATGGTCGCCTTGTTTTCTGTGATGAAATCGGCAGCGATGGTCCAGTATTCTACCGGTACGAAGGCTTGAATCTCAGCTTCTCTATCGACGATGTAACGTAAGACGACGGACTGGACACGGCCAGCGCTTCTGGATTTGATCTTGCTGTGAAGAAGATTGGATAGACGGAAACCCATCAGTCGGTCGATGATTCTTCTTGTCTCCTGGGATTCGACCAACTTTAAATCGATGGTCCGCGGGTTATTCATCGCCTTGAGAATGGCAGGTTTAGTGATTTCGTGGAATTCAAGTCTCTTTGTCGTATTCACATCTAATCCGAGAACCTGAGCCAAATGCCAGGAAATTGCTTCTCCTTCGCGGTCAGGGTCGGTCGCGAGATAGACGTCATCTGCTTTCTTGACAGCACTTTTTAGTTCTTTGACGATAGCTTCTTTGTCTTTGGATATGACATAAGTCGGTTTGAATCCGTTTTCGATATCGACACCCAATCCCATTTTACCGGAACTTGCTAGATCCCGGATGTGTCCCTTGGATGCTAGGACTTTGTATTCCGGACCAAGGAACTTGCCGATGGTTTGGCTTTTATGTGGAGATTCCACAATCACTAATTTCATAGTTGCACCTCCCTATCCTTATATATATTGTTGTCGTTGAAGCGTATTTAATTATTGAGAGAGAGGCTATGTTTGTCAAGTGTTATTTTTTCCATAGCTAAAGCTATGATTTTTTCTCTTCTTTGCTTTTGCTTGCCGTGAGGATTTCCAACTTCAAATCATTGCTATCTAAAATCGGTTCAGCTCCTTGCTTGATCAGTTCATTGGTCAGCTCTGGATCATCAAGGTCCTGATTGCAGGGCAAAGCTAAGACGTTCCGGTTGAAACTACTAGCCCAATAGACGGAATTATTGGTTCCGCTCCTCTTTTTCCCTGCACCAACGAACAAGGATGGAGAAAGAGCGGCTAAAAGTCTGTTTCGGAAAAGAAAATTTTGAGGTTTCGCATTTTCGGATAGTGGATATTCGCTCAGAACGAGCCCTTTTCCGCTTTTGCAATAGTCGTAGATTCCGTCATTCTCTGTCGGATAGGGCTTATCAATTCCAGAACCGATGACGGAGATGATCGGTGCCTCAACTTCCATAGCGGCCTTCATTACTGTCGAATCGATTCCTTTTGCCATTCCGGATATGATGACGACTTTCTTCTCCGTTTTGATTTCGAGTTCCTTGATGAGTCTATAGCATGTATCGCTCTGATAGATGGTTGGTCTTCTCGAACCAATGGCTGTAAGACGATACCTTTCGCTTAACAGGGAAAGATTTCCGTAATAATAGAGAATAAAAGGTGGTTTGTAGATATCCTTTAAACAATCTGGATAGTTTTCGTCTACGATGGTGATGTAGTTGGCTTTTGTGTTTTGCTCAGCTTCTTCTTTGAGCTCCTTGGATAATGGGCGTTTTTCTTTGATGTAGCTGTACATTTCATCCCATTTTCCCTTCTTCAGATATGATAGGGTAAGAAGAACTGATCGTGCTGTAAAAATGTCGTTCATATGGACCTCCTATAGAAGATGGATTCTGAGATATTTTTTTGTCCACTGAAAAAGGAAGCAACGCTGTGCTTCCTAGTCGAATAAGGATAATTGTTCCTCGATCATGGAACGTATGGGTTCGAAAGTCAGTCTATGTACTCCTTTGATAAATCCGTGTGTTTTGATGGCTTCGATATGGGCCTTTGTTCCATAGCCTTTATTTTTCTTAAAGCCATAGACTGGGTATTTCTCATCCAAGGCAATCATATAATCATCTCTTGTTACTTTTGCAAGAATGCTAGCAGCTGCGACGGACTGACTTGTTGCATCTCCTTTTGCGATGGATAGCAGTGGTATATTTGTATGAAGCTTCATATAATCGGTGATGATATAATCGACTCTATGTGCTTTGAGAAGTTCAGAAAGACAACATTCCATGCCCTGTCTATCTGCTTCAAGGATATTGATGGTATCTATGGTTTTGACATCGACAAGCTTTACATAATAGGCAAGAGCTTTTTCCTTGATTTCTTTTGCAAGCTCCCTTCTTTCTTTATCCGTCAGTTTCTTGGAATCGTTGATTCTGTCGTTCTCGTAGTCGGATGGAAGAATGACACCAGCTGTGGATACGGGGCCAGCCAAAGGACCACGACCTGCCTCATCGAAGCCGGCAATGAATTCGATATGGTTTTCTTTTTCGATGTTCCTGTCATACAGGAAGAGTTTATTCGTTTCTTTCATAAGGGTGATCCAAAGAAATTCTTCCGATTGTTCCATCGCGGAACTCTTTTAGGAAAGTCATTCGTGACCTTTGGATATCGGGCTGACCTTTGGCAAGAAACATGTTTCTGCTATTAGCAAAGGCAAGGAAGAATTCTTCTTCTTTCAATTGGTTTGAGAAGGGATATCGTTCTGATAGCAAATTCGGATAATGGGTTTGGATGTTTTCAAGAAGGTAATCCGTAAGAGGAATGATAGGGAGAATGTCGATTCTTATGGAACCAAGCAAAGCCAGTTTTGCGCTGATTTCCTTGTCTTCATAGTTCGGCTCGAGGATTCCCGGAGAATCGAAGATGAATACTTTGTCGGATACCTTGATCATAGGCTCGTCTCTTGTTTTACCTGGCCTGTTTTCTACAGCGGCTTTCTTTTTTCCGGCAAGGCAATTGATAAATGTGGATTTTCCGACATTCGGAATACCTAAGACTATGAAACGTTTGGCTGGAAGCGGAAAGTTCAAGCGGAGGAAGCGTTCATCCTTCTTGGTATGGATCTGTGACAGATATTTTAGCATCGGCTTAGCTGCATTTTTGTCCCGAAGATCAAAGACAAAAGGCTTGATTCCTTTTTCGGAAAGGATTTGTTGTGCTTCTTTGAAGGCTTTGGGGTCTGCTAAATCCGATTTGGAAAAGACATATACTTTGGCTTTATCTTGGGTGATTTTGTCTAGGTAGTCCGGGAATGAGGAAAACGGTGCTCTGGCATCCCCTATTTCGATGACCCCGTCGCACTGTTTGATCTTTTCTTCGATTTTGTTCCTTGCTTTGGCCATATGGCCTGGGAACCAGTTGATTTCATTGATACTTGACATGATAATAGGATAATTTTTTTCTCTTACTTTTTCAAATAGTAATTCGAGTGTAGAAACGATCCTTTTGGGTGAAGAGCCTTTGTTCCTTGAAAAATAGGGCATGGGGGTATATACTTATTCAGAAAATATACCCTATACCGGTATATTTAGGAGGTTTCACTATGGATGATCAATGCCCTAATTGTGCCAAATACAAACATGTTCCCCGTTCTGAAGAGGAACAGAAATCACTGAAGAACCGACTTTCACGGATTCAGGGTCAGTTGAACGGCGTTTCGAAGATGGTGGAAGACAACCGCTACTGTGGGGACATCCTGATTCAGATTGCTGCAATCGAAAGATCCTTGCAGGAAGTCGGATATATGATACTGAAGACACATATGGATACCTGTGTACGAGAAGACATGAAAAACGATAAACCAGGAATTGTGGATGAGACTCTGGGACTTATCAGAAAGCTGAAATGATATGGTTGAAAACGAAAAATACGATGTTGAAGGGATGACCTGTGCCTCTTGTTCTAGCCATGTAGATAAGGCAGTCAGGAAAGTACAGGGAGTCAAAGACGTCAATGTCAATCTTCTGACCAATTCCATGGTAGTCACCTATGATAGTCCTGCAACTTCCGCTTCGATTGAGAAGGCGGTGGAAGACAGTGGATATCATGCTCATCTTCAGAAAGGGAGAAAAGAAGAAAAAGAGGAAGATGATCTGCAGGATTGGGAAACGAAGAAGCTTGTCGAAATCCTTATTGCTTCCTTTGTCCTTCTTGTCCCTTTGTTTTATATTTCCATGGGTTCCATGATGGGATGGAATATTGGTGTACTTGCAACCCATCCGTTCCTCCTTGGACTTTTGGAACTGATTCTGTCTTCAATCATACTTTTGATCAACCGAAGGTTCTTTGTCTCGGGATTCAAGGCCTTGGCTCATGGTGGACCGAATATGGATACTTTGGTTGCGCTGGGTACCGGCGTGAGCTATATCTATTCCATATTCATGATGATCATGATGTCTCTTTATGTCCATATGGGTTCTACGATGGAAGAATATCATCAGCTCATGCATTATTCTATGAATCTAGCTTTTGAGACTTCTGGTATGGTTCCCACCTTGATTACTATAGGAAAGACGTTAGAGTCCTATTCAAAAGGCAAGACGACTTCTGCTATCAAGGCATTGGTCAATCTTACCCCTAAAAAGGCCTGTGTCCTAAGAGATGGGAAAGAAGAAATCATTGATGCTTCCTTGGTACAGGTTGGCGATGTAGTGTTGGTGAAACCAGGCGAATCCATTCCGGTAGATGGAACGATTCTTTCCGGAGATTCCAGTGTGAACGAATCCGCACTGACCGGTGAATCAATGCCAAGGGATGTGACCGTTGGAAGTAAAGTATCCGCGGCTACGATTAATGTAAATGGTGTTTTGAAAATCAAAACAACTCATATTGGTAATGACACGACTTTCCAGCAAATTATAGAAATGGTAAAAACGGCAGCTTCGACAAAAACAAATATTTCCAGAATAGCAGATAAGGTATCAGGTGTTTTTGTCCCTGTCATCATGTCCATCGCGATTATCGTATTTGTCTTCTGGTTTGTCTTTGGAAAAGACTTTGTCCAAGTCAATGACCCCGATGATACTATATTGACCTATGCCCTTGCCAAAGGTGTTTCCATTCTTGTTATTGCCTGCCCTTGTGCCTTGGGGCTGGCTACACCTGTTGCCATTATGGTTGGGACAGGGAAAGCTGCAAAAAACGGAATCCTGTTCAAAACCGCAAGTGCCATGGAAGAAACCGGTAAAGTCGATTTCGTAGTCTTGGATAAGACAGGCACGATTACTAAGGGACTTCCGGAAGTCCGGGACATCGTTTCCGATGACAAGAAGTCGCTTCTTAAGCTTGCCTATGGTTTGGAAAAGAACAGTGAGCATCCATTAAGTAAAGCGATTGTCCGTAAGGCGGAAGATGATGGACTGATGCCGGATACGTTTGATCATGTTCAGGCGATTGTCGGAAAAGGTATCCAGGGAATAAAGGAAGGAAAACTCTTTTTTGCCGGAAATTATGCATTGGTCAAAGAAAAATCAAAACCGGATGAAGCTTATTTGGAAAAATCTCTGGAATATTCCAGAAAGGGAATGACTCCTCTCTTCTTCATGGATGAGGAAAAGATTCTCGGTATCATCGCTGTCAGCGATGTCATCAAGGAAGATTCGAAAAAAGCCATCGAAGAATTCTCTAGGATGGGTGTTGTTCCAGTCATGCTTACAGGTGATAATAAAGAAACTGCTTTATCGATTGCCAAGGAAGTCGGAATCACTCATGTTGTCAGCGATGTGCTTCCTGATGGGAAACAGGAAGTCATCCGCAAGCTTCAGACAAAAGGAAAGGTATTGATGGTCGGGGACGGAATCAATGATGCCGTTGCTCTGACTCAGGCGGATATCGGTATGGCTATCGGAGCAGGTAGTGACGTGGCAATTGATTCTGCAGATGTCGTATTGATGAAATCCACGCTGATGGATGCCGTTGCAAGCATACGGCTAAGCCGTCATACTTTGACCAATATCAAGGAAAATCTGTTCTGGGCGTTTTTCTACAATATCATCATGATTCCGATTGCCGCCGGTGTCTTCTCTGCAAGCGGCATCGAATGGCTTGTAAAGATGAAACCTTGGTATGGTGCTCTTGCTATGGCGTTTTCCTCCGTGTCTGTCTGTCTCAATGCACTTCGAATCAATCTGTTCGATCCTTATAACAGTAAAAAGGACAGGCACCATAAAAAGGTTGAACTCGAAGACGGTCTCCTTGTTCAACAAGAATACTCTAAGGAAGAAATGATAGTCGGAATCAAAGGATTGATGTGCGAAAACTGCGTTTGCCATGTTAGGAAGGCGCTTGAATCCATAGAGGGAATCGATGTCGTTGATGTATCGCTGAAAGACAACCAGGCCAAGGTTACTGGTGATAAAATAAACGTGGATGAAATCAGGAAGACTGTTTCAAAAGCTGGATATGAAGTGGTCGAGATTAAAACATTCAAAGAAAAGGAGAATAATATTATGACAAAAACTTTGAAAATCGAAGGGATGATGTGCAAGCACTGCGTCATGCATGTGAAGGAAGCTTTGGAGAAGATGGATGGTGTTATCAAAGCCGATGTCTCTCTTGAGAAGAAGGAAGCTGTCGTGACCTGCGACAAGGAAATTGATACGGCTCAGTTCAAGAAGGTCATCGAAGAAGCAGGATACAAACTTCTCTGATTATCGGATTTTGAAAAAAGACTTATGGATCTCTAGCTATTAGGCATAGAATCCGTAAGTCTTTTTGATTGCAAGAAATCTGTAAGGAAGAAATCGCTTACATAGAATGGTAGGACAGCCGAATGGAGTGAAAAATCCTTTTTTTTTTACTTTTTTCTTCTTTTTATGTTTTTTTGACTTCTTTTTGTCGCTGAATCATTGAAATGTGATTTGACTTTACCATTTTAAAGGAATAGTTTATTCATAAATCAAAAAAGGAGGATGATTTATGAAAAAAGGATTGCTTGTAGCATTGATTCCTCTTCTTTCTTCTTGTGGAATACAAATGAGTGTTTCCGCAAAATCAGACAGTGGTCCTTCTGAATCTGTTTGTCCTGTTTCTAAAAGCGACTCTTCGGACTCTGGGCCTATGGAAGAAACATATATGAATAAGGAGTTCGGTTTTGATCATATTACGGAAGAGGCTACGTTCGATCTTACGAATAATGATGTTGAACTTGATTTCTTTTATGCCCAATGGCAGAAAAAACGAAATCCCTCCGTTTTCTATAATCATACCGTAGCACTTCAGTACAGGTTTTCGGATGTGCCTTATCCGGAATGGGACCGAAACCCGGATTATCATTTGTCCGTTGATGGTTGTGAAGCTTGTTTTCCAATCTCGATGAGGCAAGGCAAGGTGCTTTTTCTGGATAATGGAACGAAGAGTTTTGTGGATGAACACATTATTACTTCAGGGTCACTACAATATGATAAGTGGGAACCGGATCGATGTGTGGTAAAAACATCTATCGAGATGAAAACATTTCTTGAGGGTGCGAAGACAGGTAAATATCTGCATGTTTTTTATGTTCCGTATCCTGCGGAAGACGGATATATGTATGATGAAAACGGAAACAAGTTTGAGTGGATTGACTACAAAGAGCCTTTCCATAGAAGCTCACTTATACAAAACTATTCTGTTGAAATAACGGATTCCGTTGTTAAATTGTTCTATGAACAGGAACCGAATTATTGATTTCGATAAAGAGATTCGTCATTTTCTTTATGCGGATTTGGAATTGAATTCTTTAAAGTAATTCTATTTGCCTATTGTTTGTTTCTTTTCCTTATTCTTTTTTTACCTAAACCAAATTCTATTTCTTTTTATCTTTCGGAAAAAGATTTATAATTACATCCAGAAAGAGAACGAACAAATATGTCAAAGAAAACAAATGCAGTTGAAACAGTCGGCAAGAAAAAGAAGCATCATATTCTTAGAGGAATCTTGATTTTCTTCCTCTCTCTTATTTTGCTCATCGTAATCTGTCTGGCAGCTTACAATGGAATCAAACATATCCGTTTCAAGGGATATTATGATATTGCCACCAAGATGAGAGACAACCCAGGATTGAACGACGGGTATGTTACTCAGGGGTTATGCTATCTGGAGGATGAGGACGTCTATCTGACCAGCGGATATATGACAGACAAGGAGAAACCTAGCCGTGTCTATTCCGTCGATAAGAACAACAAGCAACATTTTGCCGAACTTTATTATCTGAAGGATGGTGTCGAAAAGAATTTCTCCTATCATTGCGGTGGTGTCGCTAGCGAAGGCGATTATGTCTATGTGGCAGGTGCTTCCAAGATCTTCTCCTTCTTGAAAAAGGATATTCTGAATTCCAATAAGGCAGTTGCTGTGAAGAGTTTTGCTGTCAACAATGCCGCATCCTTTGTCTTTACGGACGGAAATTTCCTTTACACAGGTGAGTTCAATGATGATAATGCCTACAAGACCGAAAATGAATTCAAGAATACAGATGGGGAAGTCACAAAAGCCATCATTTCCAAATATGAACTTGCTTCCGTCGACAAAGATGAGAAGGGAACTCCTGTTCTTGAATATGCCATCCGCAATTCCGTCCAGGGAATGTGTGTCACGGCATCCGGAAAGATTGTCCTGGATACCAGCTGGGGAATGAGCCCTTCCCATTTCTATGTCTATGATGGATTCAATGGTACGGAAGATACTAAGGACGGCGACGTTCCGGTCATCTACCTCGACAGCAGATACCTCAAGCAGGACATCGTCGGACCATCTATGGCAGAAGATTTGGATTATCATGATGGAAAAGTGCTGGTGGCAAGTGAATCTGCTTCCAACAAATATATTTATGGTAAATTCTTCTTCTATTTCTCTATCATGGGCCTTACCATCGATTAAGGACGAATAACTGAAGAATTTGTTTTGGCTTGTCAGATGAAAAAAGGACCACAGGATAAAATCCAATGTTATTGGATCATTCTGTAAGGTCCTTTTCTTTTTACTTTTCCTTAATTAGGAAATAAGAGGTCATATAATAGACAAATGCGATTCCGGAAATGATACCGGAGACGATACTAACTGTTGTCAGGGTGACTTTCCACCATGGCGTAATATCTTCAAGGGTGCTGTCTGGACTGATTCCGTTCATTCCTGCGGATTTGTTGACGATGGTATATAGGATTCTATGGGTGCTTTCACGAACTCTCCAGGCAAAGGTAGGGCTGGATTTGTAGGCATCCAACGACTTCTCGGTTCCGCTTCCCATGAAGAGATTGGACCCGTTCATGAAGCCATCGTTATAAAGCATATAACTGCCACCGTTTGAGACTGCCATATCGGTGATGATGTAACCGGTAAATCCCCACTCTTTGCAAAGAATGTTCTGTTGAAGTTGGTTGTGTGCTCCGACCCAACGGCAGCCTACTCGGTTGAAACTTGACATGATTGAACCTGTATGGCCCTTCTTCACTGCCGCTTCAAATGGAGCCAAGAGAAGCTCTCTTGCTTCCTGCTCGTTGAGCCAGACACTGATACCGTTTCTGTTTGTTTCACAGTCGTTGAAGGCAAAATGTTTTGTATGTGTGATAACACCTTTCTTTTGTAAGGCATTGATTTCCGCCACGCAAGCCTGACTTGTCAAAAAACTATCTTCGCTGAAATACTCGTTTGATCTTCCGATGAATGGAGTTCTATGAAGATTGACACCAGGAGCATAACTTCCTTCTGTTCCGGATAAACGAATATCTTCAGCAAAGGCATCTCCGATTTTTGAAATGAGCTCGTTATTGAATGTGCTTGCCCAGATTCCTTCGCTAGGGAAGGCGGAATCTGTCTTTGTCTCGACTACTGCAGTCGGTCCGTCCAAGGCCTTGATGCCAGGAAGTCCGATTTTCGATAAGGCAATGGTTGCGTTCTGACCGGAAGTCACAAGCCTTGCCTGTTGTCCGAATGACATAGAATCGAGAAGCTCATCCCATTTCTTGTCATCGTAGGCGATTTCCTTCTCTTCGAAAGATTTCAGGGAAATCAGTTTCAGATCGGTTGGCTGCTCGTATTTTGGCATTTCCGTTTCTGTCTCGACGATGGCTTTGTCCGATTTGATGTCGTCTTTCATTTTGTCGGTTTCAATCGTGAAGGATATCGGAGCTTTCGGCCAGGTGCCTGTCCAGTCGTTTCTGGACATATAGGTGACTTTGTTGTTTCCTTTTCCTTCGTAGAGATTCATATCGCTGTCATCAAGCTGATTGGTGATTTCCATTCCGGTTGTCTCATCTTTGGAATAGGTTGTATGGTCAAGGGTACTTACATGATAGGAATAGACAAGCGAATCCGTTCCATCTGTCTGATATCCTTTTTTCTTGAGAATGTTGTCCGTGGCATTATGGGCATCTCTTCCGGCAGTCAGATAATAATCTCCCTCGTCGACGATATAGGTCTTGTATCCGTATGAGTCATAGGATTTCATCTGACTCTTCTGGATTTCGATGGTGACCGTTTCTTTTCCTCCGTTGGCCTTCAACACACCTGTCTTCTGATAGCCGACGAGTTCGACACTCGCTTTCTCGACATGGTTGGCTTTGTCATAATCGGTATAAGGTTTCTGCATGTAGATTTCAACTGTATGTTTGCCGTCCATGTTTCCGATATTGGTGACATCGAGGGATACGAGGAATGAATCATCTTTTGCCTCTACCTTATAATTCGAGTATTCGAATGTCGTATAGGAAAGCCCGTAGCCGAACGGGAAAGCGACATCGTTTTCGTAATTGTAGTCTCCGGCATTTCCTTTCCCCATGATCTTGTCTTCATATCTTGTCTCATAATACCGATATCCAAGATAGATTCCTTCGTTGTAGATTTCATAGGAACGCTGGGTGGAATCCAGTTTCAGGGCAGAATAGTTTGTGTAATACTGAGCCAAACTCTTGGAACGATTGAGGCCCCAGCTTGTCATGGCAGGAGAGGAGAAATTGTCTCGGCAATAGGTATCAGACAATCTTCCTGAAGGATTGTTTTCTCCAATCAACGTTTCGACCACGGCATTCAGTCCATAGCTTCCGACGTTTCCAATCCACAGAACGCTATCGACATCGATGTTTTCACGATATAGATAATCCTGTTCGATCGGATTAGATGAATTCAATAAGACGATGATTCGCTTTACTTTTCCTTCTTTCTTCAGAGAAGTAAGATTTGCAAGTAGATCGAGTTCGCTTTCGGAAAGAGAAAGATAGCTTCCGTCTTCACCGTCGCTCTTGCTTGTCGAAAGATCCTTTCCTTCGCCGGATTCCCGGGCAATGGTGATAATGGCAGCATCCGAGTAGTTGGCAATACTTTTTTCAAGAGTGGCTTTGACCTTGTCATAGCCAGGCTCATTGATCAAATAGGAATTTCCAATGATGGTTCTTCCTTCCCCTTTGAGAGTATTTGTGTATAGCGACTCTGTATCCGGATTGACTTCGATTCCTTTTTCTTTCAGGATATTAGGAAAAGTCTGATAGGAACTGGAGGATGTCGAACTAGAACCGGATGTGTTGTAATTGAACCGGTAGCTTGCTGTTCCAAGCAGAGTCACTTTGCTTGTTTTGGATATCGGCAAGGATGCCTCCCCGGTTGAGATCTTACTGTTCTTTAGAAGGACTAGCCCCTCGTTTTCTGCTTCGATGGCCGTGTCCTTGAAATAGCGTTTGACATCATCTTCCGTTTTGTATGTTGTCTTGAAATATTCGTCTCCGGTATTGTCTTTCCTTGAAGTATCAATATGTAATGCCTTGTTGATGGCATTGCTGTTCTTGTCTGCAATCGCTCCTCCTGCAATCGATATGACAAGCAAGGAGGAAAAACCAAGGAAAAGACCATGGGATAAGCGCTTGTATTTGAAGATTCTCTTATTCATGCTAGACCCTCTTTTCTGTGATTATCTTCACTTCTTCTTTGTTCCTTGTCTTTGGAAGAAAGACGGAAATAAGAGCTGCAACAAGGGAAATAAGGAAGAACAAAATTGTTATGATGAAAGAAGATGAGAAAGTAGAACCATCGATGGAAGTGAAAACGTTGGCGATATAATTCGCCTGGCTTCCGATGTAGGAGATGAAACTATATAAAACCAAAAGGAACGCAATGTCATTCAATGGCTGGATCGTATAGAAGAATGTGACAATCTCCAAGATGAAGGCGATGATTGCTGGGATTATTGCCGAAAGAGCCAGATCCTTGTTGAATTCGTTTTTCCCAAAGCAGATATAGAGAATGACGGCAACAATACCAAATAGGACACTTGCCGCTTCAATAAAAAAGCAAAGGGGTTTCGATCTAAAAAATCCTTTCATATTCTTGCCTCTAGTCTTTGTTGAATTCTTTGAATGTAAGAGTTTCGTCCGTATAGAATTTCAGGCAGTCGATCATGGGAGCCATAGCAGCCATGGTTCCTGTAGAATCTTTTCTTCTGTTGTTGTTTGTGATGAGTTTGATTACGTTCTCGCCTTTCTTGAGATTCAAGGCGGTGGACAAGGTGAAATCGTTGAATGGTCTCTTATCCGGATTGGAACGGTCGGTGATGACGTTTTTAATTTCGATGGTTCCGTAGTCAAGATTGGAACCATTGACGTTGACAAGCCAGGAATCGACATAGGAACCATCTGCATTTTCTTTGCCTTCAGTTGAGAATGTCATGTCGAAATATTCTGCCGTAAGAGTGGCGATGAAGATGGCATCATTGACTTCTTCTGTTGCTGTGATGTCGAATTCCAAATAAGCGCCATTGTAATAAAGATCGGTGATGTATTTGTGGTTGGAACAGTCTGTAGACATAGTGCCGTCCGTCTGGATAAGACCGAGGCCTGTGACATTGCTGGAATAACCATATCCGAGCTTTTCGCCGATATCGTTTGCTGTGATATCATCTTCCGGTAAGTCGGTCAGTTGTGTATACTCGGCCTCGAATGTATATTTGTTGAACCATCTGGCATAGAGGTCTGCGTTTTCTTGGTATCTTTGCATCGGTTTGTATTCACTTGCAAAATCTGCGGAGGTATACCAGTTCTTAAAATAATATCCATCTCTGTTAGGGGTTATGGCTTTGATTCTGCTGTTCTTTTTGACATAGACTTTATAGAAGACATCTTTTTCTGATCCGCTATAGTTCCAATGGAAAGTAACACTTATCGTATTTCCGTCATCTTCTATCCATTGGGCATAGATCGTGATGTTTCCTGTAATGGCGGAGAAATCATAGACAGTATTTCCTTCTTTGTCTGTGGTCCAGCCACTGAAAAGATAACCTTCTCTTGTCGGAGTGTCGATTGGGTTGACATATTTCCCCTTTTCGGCATTCACTTTGACGGAAGTTGAACCAGTATAGTTGAGATCGAAAGTCACAACATCATTTTCAACAGGCTCTGGAGTTGGGTCATCCTTTTTGGAGGAGGTTGAATCCTTCTTGGTAGAATCGATATCCGGTTTTGGCTGTTCAGTGCTTTGGGTTGTATCTTTTGTATTGCTGTTGGATCCTTTATTGGAGACTGTTGTTCCCCCACAGCTAGATAACATCAAAATGGATAGAATCGGTAAGATGAAAAATTTTTTTGACATAATGTTTTTCTCACTTTCTTGTTATTGATAACAATATAATGAATTAGTCTGATAGATAGGTAATATAATTAGGAAAACAACCTCGATTGGAATAGTTAATTCCCGAGGTTGTTTTCGCTCATTTACTTATCTTCTTCTTGAAGAGAACGGCAACGGCAGCTAAGCCTAATGTTGCAACAGCAGATGTTGCTGCTACGACAGATCCTCCGCAACCGGAAGACTTCTTGTTCTTCAAGGCTTCGATTTCTTCTTTGAGAGCTTTGATGTCATCGGCATAGTCCTTGGTTTCCTTGCCTTCCAAGGCAGCAAGTCTAGACTCAAGAGAAGAAACATCCGTCTTGCCTTTGAGGGCTTCGATTTCCTTCTTGAGATCGGCGATTTCCTTGGAATAGTCTTCTGTCGGAGTGACGATGCTGTTTCCTTTGACGACCATATGGACCTTGATGGTTGCGGTTGTCTTTGTATCACCGCCACCGAATCCAGGGAAACCTGCTTTGTTGGTTTCTGGTTTGGCAAGACCAAACGGGAATCCTCCACCGGAACTCTTCTTGGTGGCTGTTACTTTGATTGTGAAATCAAAAGTTCCGCTTTCTGTCGGTGTACCTGAAATCTCTCCGTCTTCCTTTACGACGATGCCGTTAGGGGCTTTTCCGCTATCGATGGCATAAACGACTGTATCATATTTTCCACCTTCGGTCGTGAAGATGCTGGACTTATATTTAGCTGCGAATTCTTCACCGACTTCCATCGCTTCCATGTCATCGCTTCCTTCTTCCAGTTCGAAAGCAGAATTGACGGTGATGGAATACTTGGCACTCTTGGTGACATAGTTGTCGATGACACAAGTTACGGTGAACTCGTATTTTCCTTCCTCAGTTGCACTTCCGCTGATTTCACCGGTCTTCGTGTTGATGGAAAGACCTGTGGGAAGTTTTCCGTCAGAGATGGAATAGGTAGCAAAAGAGTCATCTCCAAGAAGGGTGGCATCTAATCCTGTGGAAAGTTTGGCATTTTCGTAGGCTTTGATGGTTCCGAGATTACCGCCCTGCAAGGCAAGAGAGGCAAATCCGTTCTGATAGTTGTTGGAATTTACGGTAGCATAGATGACGGAATGGGCTACCTTACGTGCATAGTAGTACTGGAGATAGGATTCCTTGTATTCGGCATCGGCGTCGGTCATATCGGCTTTGTATTTGACTCCGCCTTTTCCGTTTCTCAGAGTGGCATCCCATTCTCCGGAGAGAAGGTCATACCAAGGTTCAGTCTTGTAGACGATACCGTTTCCGGCACGGACCATCTGATCGATGGTGGTGCACCATCTCATTCCGAGGAATCCGTCGGTGATCATGAAGCCATGCCATCCCCACTGATTCTGGAGGACACCGGTATTAAGATACCAGTTGGACTGGTTGACAATACCCTGGATTCTTCCGTATCCGGACATACCCGCATTGGCACCGCCTTCCTGGATTGCCATCTGGAATTCTTTGAGTTCGTTCTGACGGATGTTCTGCTCTGACTGCCATGTGTAGAGTGATTGTCCGCCACGGTTTGTTTCCTGGTCATTGAAGGCAAGATGCTTGACCATGGCATTGCAGCCTCTGGACTGGGCACCTTTGACGACGGCAGCGGCAATATATCCGCCCTGGATACCATCCTGAGAATAGTATTCGTTGTTTCTACCGGAGAAAGGAGAACGATGCATATCCATACCTGGACCATACCAACCCGTGTTTCCGGTTAGAAGCGCCATCGTACCGACAATCTGGCCGTTGAGGTTGGCAAGCTCGGTGTTCCATGTGGAAGCGATGATGGTTTCATCTGTCCACTGATACAGATTGTCGAAGCAGTTCGGACCATCCTGATCGATGGATTTCGGTTTTCCGAAGTCGTCCAAAGCGACAGTGGAAGCTCTGGATTCTGTAGACAAATCACAGATTTCTTCCCAGGTAAGCTGATTCAGGAAGTCTTCGTATTTGGTATCATCGTAGCTTAAACCATGCAGATCCTTGAATTGGATGGTGACTGTTCTTCCTTCTTTGGATGCGGCTTGTGTCCAATTGGCACATTTGCTGTCGAAGTCCGCTTTGCTGAAATACCAAGGATCGCTTTCCTTGTCTTCAAGTGCGGTATAGACACGGATTCCGTCGGAAGAAGTATCGACCTGTTTATCCAGTTTATAGGACAAACGTTCGGTATCGGTATCCTGCCATCTCTGGTAGACTTCTTTGGTGAAGACAAGGGCATTCTTCTTTTCGGTTCCGCTTCCATCATCTTTCTGGACGGTAACTTCCTGTGGATGCTGTGGGAAAGTGGCATCGAAATCAGAACGGCTCATCAGGACTTCAACATCCTTTCCGTCCTGCATCATATCCGCAGTACGGAGCGAATTGACTTGGGTCTTTCCGTCTTTTCCAGTTCCGACGTATTTTCCGTTGTCTGTTGTGAACATATTGGAAAGCTCGTTTCCGGAGAAATCATCCAGATGCTGATGGGCGGTTGCCTTCAAGGTGAAGTCGATTTCGTCGACATCATCTGTTTTGTCTGTCTTGGCATCGATAGAAAGGTCTCTATGAGAAGTGGCCATGGCACGGATTGTGTATTTGCCGGCATCAAGCTCATAGTCGCCTTTGACGCCATCTTTGTTGGCATCTTTGTAATCCCAGGAGGCAAAATCCTGTACATTGACCTCGACGACAATGGTTTCTCTTTCACCCGGCTTCAAAAGACTGGTTTTTCCATAGCCGACAAGATCGTGGACCGACTTTTCGATTCCGCCTTTGTTATATGGTGATTTGACATAGATCTGAACGGTCTGCTTGCCTTCGACATCACCGGTGTTCTGGACTTCGACCGGGATGTAAAGCTTCTTGACCTTGGCTGGACTTCCTTTGGAGGATTCGAAGAGGGATGCTTCGACTTCGTCTCCGAGAGGAGTTTCCAGATTCTCGTCGCGGAAGGCTCCTTTGATGTTCATGCTGAATGTGGTATAGCTTAAACCATCGCCGAATCCATAGGCGACATTGTTCTCATACCAATCCTGGGCTTCTTTTCTCTGAGCATCGCTGGTCGCTTTTTCGTATTTGTCTTCATAATAGGTCTCATAGTACCGATAACCAAGATAGATATCCTCTTCATAATCGATACCTAAATCAATCCAGTCATTGGAAACAGAACCTTGGACAATCTGACCGTTTTCGTCATATTGCGGTCTATTGAAGGATAGCTTTCCGTCCGAATCATAATAATAACGATGCGAGGAACCTGTCTGGGAATTGTCGCCGAAATTCTGCCAGGTCGGATCGGCTGTCAGATCTCTTGGCCATTCATCGACCAGATGTCCGGAAGGATTCACCTGACCATTGAGAATTCTTGCCACAGCATAAAGTCCATCTTCGCCCGGACGGCCGATATACATGATGGCATTGATGTTCTCATCATCTTTCAGCGAACCGATTTCCATGACGTTGGAAGTGTTAAGAAGAACGGCAACTTTGTCGAATTTGGATTCGACCATCTTGATAAGATCTTTTTCCTCTTCGGTAAGCATGAGAGCATGCTTGGCAGTATAGGAAGATTCTTCCTGAGAAGGATCGGCTGCCATATTCCATCCGCCCCCGCCTTGTTCTCCGCCACTGGATTTGGTATAGGTGCCTAATGCCTTGTGGGATGCAACTTCTTCCGGAGTGGCTTTTTCAGAGGTGACTCTTTCGATGTCTCCGCCTTCGCCAGCATTTCTAGAGAGGACGATGATAGCAGCCTCGTTATATTCCTCCATGGAATTGAGGACGGACCCATTGAAATTATTTGCCTGCTTTGTGATGCAGGAACCGCTGCTCATCGGACCAGAAGAGGCGCTGTTTCCCTGATTCAGGTAATGCTGTTCCAAGGTAGGATTGACTTTGAAGCCTTCGGAACGAAGTGCTTCCGGAAGTGTCAAAGCGGTATTTTTGCTATAGGAACCGCCTCCGACGAGTGCGACATTGTTTGAACCGAAAACAGAAATTCTTTCGTTTCCTCTTAACGGAAGTGTGCCATCATTCTTTAAAAGAACGTCACCTTCTGCGGCCAATTCAATGTTAAGATCCTTAGCGGCATCCATGCACTGATCCAATGTGGAATAGTTCGGATAGTATTTGTCTTTTTCACCAGCTTTTGTCTGAAGTGCATTGCCATTTCCGCCGAGCAAGGCGAGACTTAATAGGCTTAATGTGGAGAGAGAGAAGAGCTTGATTGATCTGTTGCTTCTTTTTTTCATTTTTTCTCCTGTCTTTTTCTCTTTTTAACCGGTATTTGAAGAGAAAAGGTCAGATTCCTTTGGTACTGACTGGCGGTATGATACCCCTTACAAATTGGGAGCTCAATGATTCTAGAAATAAAGATTTGTGGTGGGATATAAAGATTTTCAAAAGGGCTGAAATGTAAATTTCTGGGCTGAAATGCAGGAAGGCTGCTTTTAGAATTGACACCAAAAAAGACGCTGATTGTACTACCTTGATGAGGGTAAGTAAAGGAGAGTTTAGTACAATTACAGCGCCTCTTTGAAGATTGAAAGAGGTCAAATATAGAAGAAAGTCAGTTGATGAGAGATGATCTAGTCAGTGACATGTATTCTTCGATGATTTGGTTTCGGTTTGTTCGGGAAAGCGGAATTTCAGTCTGACTTTTTAATATAACGTGTTTTGCATCGAATTTTTCGATATATTTGTAATTGATGAGAAAACCTTTGTGAACCCGGATGAATCCAAACGGTCTGAGCTGGTTTTCCAGTGAAACAAGAAGCTGACGGATTTTGATTGCATCCGGTTTGTCTTGTAGATGCAACAACTGATAGTTGTGGCTTGCTTCGACAAATTCGATATCATCAATGCTGATCAGGGAGGTTTCCGTTTCGGTCTTGATTTCCAGATAATTGATTTTCCGGTAATTTGGATAGATGTCATTCAGAAAATGGCTGATTGCACTGCTCACATCTTCGATGAAGTTTGTTTTTCTGATGAATCCGATCGGGTCGAATTCAAAGCAACGGAATACTTTTGATTCGTTTGAAGAAATGAAGACAAGAGAGACCTTTTTGTCTTTTTCTCGAATCAATTTGGCCACTTCCGTTCCATCCAAAGGGGACATGATGACATCAAGACAGATCAAATCATATTGTGTGTGTTCCATGGATTCCAAAAGCTTTTCTCCTTCAGTGAAAGCCTGGATTTCGGATGGTATTTTCTTTTCGTCGAGTATCCCTTTTATGGAATTGGCCTCTATGGAAAGGCTTGTGTTTTCATCATCAAGCATTGCGATCTTAATCATGGTTTTCTCCTTGTTTTTGAAACATCTCTATCATGCCGTCGGAATAGAATTTTCCGTCTTCGATGTAGAAGGTGATATGACCATTGTATTTTCTGATCATTCCTTTGATGATTCCGATTCCATAACCATGGCCGTTTGTGTTTTTGGATGAGTTGAATTCCAGTCTTTGTTTGTCGGTGGGGTTGCAGATGAGGAATCTCAGATAGTTTTTGTCTGCTCTTATTCTTACATCGATACATGGCTTTTTATCTGGGGTTCTTTCGGTTTCTTCCAAAGCATTGTCGATAAGGTTGGTCAGTAAGGAACAAAGATCGCTGTCCAAGAAAGGGAGAGAAGGTGGGATAGCAACCATGGTCATCATTTCGATATGTCTCATATGAGCTTTTGTCATCTCAAGATTGAGAATGGAAGAAACGACAGAATTTCCGCAGTCAATGATATGGATGTCTTCGAAAGTTACATCCAATGTTTTTTGGAGATATTCTTCTGCTTTGTCATATTGTTTCTCTTTGAGTAGGTTTATGGCATAGGCATAATGGTTTTTGATATCATGCCTTGCCATGCTTGAACGAGTGATGGAATCCTGATTCATTTTCAGCATCAAAAGAGCAGACTGGTTCATTTTCGCCTCTGCTTCTGCCTGGATTGTCCTCTGCTGACTTCTTAGAAGAAGATAGAGAAAAACATAGATTCCGATGTCTATGGCCAGAAGGACAAAAAGGACGAAAATGATGAAGGCGTGATAGGCTGTTGAGGATGAAATGTCAAAATTGCTCTGAACCATTGAAATGATAAGAATTCCGAGGAAAATGGAAATATCCAAAATCAAATAGGAAATCGGAATGCAATAAAAATTGTTGATGTTTATATAGCCGATTAAAAAACCGGAAATAATGGCTAGCAGATAAGGAAGAGACATTAGGGCTTGATAGGCAAAACTGTTAAGGGATAATTTAGCAAGGATGAGGTTGTTATGATGACCGATTTCTGTAACGACATAGGTGGCAGAGAAAAACAAAATCATTCGAACGAACTTTTTCCGAAAACTCAGTTTATCGGTGATTCCCAGATAGATGAAACCCGGAATGACCATTGACAAAATAATCAGATAGGGGGTGAACCTTGGCTGATTTAAGGAATAGCTTAGCATGCAAAGAATAGTGATGGATGCAAATAAGATGGCGAAATTCAGAAAGTCGAAAATTATTTTGCGGATACTTTTCGAATAATTGCCACGGCAAAGTATGGCTGAAAAAGCAATGCAGAAAATCTCAAAAACAAAAGGGAAACTGTAAAATACCCTGAAGAAATTGACAATATTTTCGGTTAGTTGACCCATAAATAACCTCTAATAGTCGAATTATAAATGCCAATTCAATCAAAAACAATAGGTCAATCCTTCTTTTTGGCTTTCAGGTAACGCGGTTTTCCTTCCATATCATAGAGGATTTCTTCATCAAAAGAATTGGAGGTCAAATCATCAAGAAGCTTTGCGACCTTTTTTGCATTGGTTGATTCCAATTCGAAAAAAGCAAGACCATGGGAAGATAAATGTGAGTTAAGCAGCGGAAATATTTTCCGATAAGAATCGCATCCGTCTTTTCCGCTGAACAGAGCAAGACTCGGCTCAAATGGAGCATCTACTTCACGTGAATCTTCTTCAATATAAGGTGGGTTGGAAATAATGACATCATAGATACAATCGATATTGTAAAGGAAATCTGATTTTATGAATTTGATTTCTTTTTTATTTCCTTTTGCGGATTTTTCAGCCAAAGCCAATGCATTATCTGAAATATCACTGGCATGAATTTCCGCTTCTGGGAAAAGAAACTTAAGACTGATGGCAATGAATCCTGATCCAGTGCATAAATCTAGAATCTTCTTTTGATTCCAATCCTGATTGTTTTTGACATAATCATAAAGGAATTCGATTGTTTCGGTTCTTGGAATCAAGACATTTTCGTTCAGATAGATTTTATTTCCTCGGATGATGTCATATCCGGAAAGGTAAACCGCTGGATATCCTGCTTTCAGTTTGTTAAGGATGCTTATGGCTTCTTTAGACGATATCTGATCCATATCTCCATGAATTCCTAAATCGGAAAACGGAAAATGAAAGACATAATCGAACACAGTTCTTATGTCTGCAAGGGGTATTCCTTCTTTGTAGTACAGAGAAAAAATTTCATTATAAGTCATGTTTTGCTTTCCAATAAAAATGCCTTTGTAAAGACAAAGGCATGCTTAAACTACTTCTCGGCTGTAGCAGCCATTTCCTCCTGGAGTTTCTTGGTTTGTTCCTCCAACAGGTCTTTTTGATTTGCCTCGTTCAAGGCTGTGACCAATTCATCCAAATCACCATTCATGATTTTAGGAAGATTCAATGTGCTCCAGCCGATTCTATGATCGGTCACACGGTTTTGAGGATAGTTATAGGTTCTTATTCTTTCGTTTCTTTCCCCAGTACCGACTTTCAGTCTTCTTTCTCCACCGACTTTCTCTTCTACTTCGGCATCATGCATGGCCTGAAGTTTTGCTTTCAACATGACCATACAGGTTTCCTTGTTGGCAAGCTGGTCCCTTTCTACCTGGCAGGATACGACAACACCGGTTGGGATATGTGTGATTCTAACAGCTGATTCTGTTTTATTGACGTTCTGTCCGCCGGCACCAGAACTGTGATAAGTATCGATTCTTAAATCGGCCGGATTGATCTTGATATCGACATGTTCGACTTCTGGCATGACAAGGACAGTGGCTGTGGAGGTCTGGATGCGCCCATTGGCTTCTGTTACAGGAACTCTCTGGACTCTGTGCGCACCACTCTCGAATTTGAGTTTGGAGTATACTCTCTTTCCTTTGATTTTCAAGGAAATGAGGGAGTATCCGCCCAACGGCGTTGGGTCGGAATCGAGAATCTCGATTTTCCACCCTTGGCTGTCTGCGTAATGAGAATACATACGGAAAAGATCTCCAGCGAAGATATTCGCTTCATCTCCACCAGCAGCTCCTCGTATTTCCATGATGATATTCTTGTCATCGTTCTCATCCTTCGGAAGAAGAGCAATCTTGATTTCCTCTCTTTTCTTCTCAATCTTCGGACCCAGTTCGTCGAAGGTCATTTTCGCCATTTCGCGGATGTCGTCATCTTCGTCTTTCATCATGATTTCGGCATCAGCTTTATCGTTCATCATTTTTGTCAGATCGTCAAACATGTTCACCGGTTCTTCCAATGTTGCTCTTTCTTTGGATAGCTTTGTCATTGTCGGAATATCCAGTGTTCCTTCGCTTAAAAGTTTATCGATGTCTCCTAGCCTCTGTTTCATTGCCTTGAGACGTTCTAACATGAAATCTGTTGCCATAATATGTATTTCTCCTTTTTGTTTAATTGATTCAGCTGAATGGAAAAATTGACGCTAACTGAAGCGCTCAAAGAAAAAGAGATGTTCGTACCGTGTGTCTTGTCTAGTTTTCATAGCAAGATATTTTATCATAAGTGCCTTTTTTCTAGATAGAGGTGCTAATGATTTTCGTTCGTCTTTTCCTTGTAGTATTCTTTGATATCATCCATGGATGTCTTAAGAAGGTCAAGGACGTCTTTTGAAAATGCACCGCATTCCCCTTCTTGAATCTTTTTAAAAGATTCTTCAATAGAAAGATTGTCTTTGAATACGACAAGATTGTCAAAGCTGTCGATTAAGGATATCAACTGCGTGGCAAAAGAAATGTTTTTGAGCCCTCTTGGTGAACCTTTTCCATCAATTCGTTCATGGTGGTTCAGGGCAACGTCATATATGGTTTTATAGAAATCGTTCTTTTCAAAATCCGGCAGGGATTGAATCAAGTTTGCGCCATAGGAAGAATGCATGTCTATTGTCGATATTTCCTGTTCGGTCAAATTCTCTTTCTTGTTGAGAATATCAAGAGGGATGAATATTTTGCCGATGTCGTGAACTTTGGCAGCCAGAATAATGGCTTCTTTTTCTTCTTTGGTCAGCATCTTGCATCCCTCATGAGGGGACTCGAGAATCAGATTCGTAATTGCTTCTACACGGATGAGATGAGAATAAAGATCCGGGTATTTGATTTTCAAAAGCATATCCAGAAGGGAAAAGAGGAAGACATCGTTCTTATCTTCGGTTTTCTTCAGCAATGTCTGGATAGAACTGTTTTCCTTTGCTTTGCTATCTGATACAACGGTGTTTCTTTTCTCTTTCGCAATATAAAGATTGGTATCCGCTTTTTCGAAGGATTCCTGTGCTGTTTTTCCTGACGCATTTGTCACACCGATTGAAACGGTGATTTTGACACTTTGGTGTTTTGGGTAGATGTACCGGCTAAGATGTTCTCTGATGTTGTCTAGGATTTTGATGGTTTCATTTTCGTCATTTGTATGTAGAAGGATGACGAATTCATCACCACCATATCGAACGATGATTCCTTTTCCCTTTAAGAATTCTTTTGCGATCTTCACAACGTTTATGAGGACAATATCTCCGAACATGTGCCCATAAATATCATTGCATCCCTTGAAATTGTCGATGTCCAGAATCGCCACATAGGAAAATGTTTTCCTGTCTTTTAAATATTCTTCATAATACCGTCTGTTATAGGTGTCCGTTAGAATATCGTAATAGACTTTTTTGAAATAGTTTCCGGCGGTTTCTCCGGAAATCATTTTCATTTTGATATTTGTGATAAAGGTAGTTGGAAGCTTGAAAATGATTTCAAGAACATAAGGTAGGGATTCGATTTTGATGTATTTGGCATTGACGAGATAGTAACGCTCGTTTAGACATTCCAATTTGAATGATTCCTTTTTTGTCTTCATACAGCGCGAAGATACACATTCCTTGCACGGATTTTTCCGATTCCAGAAGGTATAGCATTCAAAAGGAATGTTCAGCTTTTTTCGAGTCTCTTTTTCTTTCTCTAGACAGTGGATATGTTCTGCACTTAAAACACGAACGGCAAAAAAGATTTGCTTTAGGTTTTTGACCAGGTCCATTGCCTCTTCATTTGTGTAATTGGTAACGCTTGACATATGAAATCTAACTCCTTGTGAGGTTTATTTCTTGCCCTTTGTTCTCATGGTTTTGAAAAAATCGGAAAGCAGTTTATCGAATCGGCTGTCATCAATCCGATGTACTTTCATGACATTATCGACAAAAACGTGATGATAAGATAAGGCTCCTGCTTTTGTATCGTCTGTAACGTAATATAGGTTTGATATTCCTGCTTTCAATATGGCTGCCATACAAAATAGACAGGGCTCAAGGGAAACGACGATGCTGTAGTCTTTCAGATATCTGGAGTTTGTCTGTTTCATCTCTTCTGTGATTACATTGTATTCTGCATGTTCAAAGGGAACGTTTGAGGATTCCACACTGTTGTGCATTATGACGATATGGTTATTTGAAACCAAAGCGGCAGCTACTGGGATTTCGCCAAGTTTCTCTGCTTCAAGGCAGGAATCGTATAGACTGTCTAAGATGGATTGTAATTGTTCTGTTGTCATGGTACCCATAATATTAGTATAAGTTTCAGTCTTTGGAATTAAAAGAGAAAAGAAAAACCGCTCATAATGAGCGGTCAAGAAATCAAATGGGATTTTACTTGGAATAGGTGACTTTAAGGTTGTAGAAGGAACTGGAGTCTTTGCCGGTACCACTGGTTTTGACGGAAGTGACAAGACCATACTCGTTCCATTCGATGGAAGCATCGACTTTGTTGCCGTCTTCATCTTTGTCAGAATAGGCAACCTTGAAGTTTCCGCCTGCATAATAGGTCCAATCGGTATTTTCGGCGACGGTGAACGAACCAAGTCCGAAAGAAGTGAGAATGGTACCATAAGCGATACCTTTTACGTCAGTCAAAGAGGTCCCGGTCAGAACTCTGTCTTTGACGGTTAAATCGGCATCGATTCCGCTTTCGCTCTTGGAGTTATCACTCTTGCTCTTGATAGAGCCAGTGACTTTGGCAGTTTTGTATTCGACTGTTTTCTTCAAAGCTTCGCCGGCCTTCGTCTTGAAATCAGCGAAACTGACCTTACTAGTACAAGAAGCCAAAGTAAGGACAGCAAGAGACATCATACCAATAGAACGTAATCCTTTTTTCATTTTTCCCTCCATATGCTTAGGATAGGAAATCTCTAAGCACGATAGTATTATGATACATTATTTTAAATAAAATGCAAATCACAAAAGAATTTTTTTGAACTTGCAAGTATATAAATGATTTCACTGAATGTGTTTTAATTAAACAAATATTAAAGACATAGTAATGATAATAGAAAAGACAATTTGAAATTTATAATACGAAATTTTTGTAAATCCAATAAATTAGATATTAGACAAAGTTGAATGATTTGTCTAATTGTTCGCATAAAAAGCCTTGGCTTTATCCAAGGCTTTGGTTAACTCAAGAGATATTGAATATCTTCTGTTGTAATCTTTTGTTTGTCATTCGGATCTTTGTCGATGATGTCGCTCAGGGTCTTCTTTTTCTCCTGGAGAGAGATGACTCTTTCCTCGACTGTGCTTTTCATCACTAGTTTATAGACGGTTACTTTTCTTTCTTGTCCAATACGATAGGCTCGATCGGTTGCCTGTTCTTCGCTAGCCACATTCCACCAAGGATCAAGGTGGATGACGATGTCAGCACCAATCAAATTAAGTCCGGTACCACCGGCTTTCAAAGAGATCAGCATGACGGAGATGCTGTCGGTCGTATTAAAGTCATCGGCAATTTCGACTCTTCTTTTTGCCGGAGTTTCTCCGGTGATCATATCATAGTTGACTTTTTCTTTTGTTAGGCATTGACCCAAATGATCTAAAGCCTGCTTGAAAGAAGAGAAGACAAGAATCTTGTGCCCTTTTCCTGTCGCCTGTTTCAGCAGGTGGACGGTATAGTCGAGCTTGGAAGAGATTTTGTTGTATTCAAGGAAGGTTGCCGGATCTACGCATATTTGTCTCAATCTTGTAAGTTCGGCAAGAATCTCGATTTTCTTCGCATTTCCCATGGCCATTGATTTTTTGGCTTTCAGAAGATATGCATTGTAGAAATCCTGCTCTTCTTTTGTCATGGAGAGAGTTGTGATTTCAACCGTCTTTCCGGGGAGCTCCTTAAGGACATCTGTTTTCTTTCTTTTCAGGATGAATGGGGAAACAATTCTTTCCAAATGTTCTCTGTCTTGTTGCGTGATATCAAGCTTCCCATAGTTCTTTCTGAACTCGGTGAAGGTTTTGAAATACCCTGGCATCAGGAAATCAAAGATGGACCAAAGGTCTAAAAGCGAATTCTGAATCGGAGTACCGGTCAAGGCAAACCGATGATCGGATTTGAGCTCCTTGATGGCCTTGGCTTTCTGCGATAAGGCATTTGCAATGTACTGTCCTTCATCAATGATGATGTTTTTGAAATAGATCTCTTTGAAGTAATCTAGATCGATTCTCAGCGAATCATAAGGAATGATATATACGACATCTTCATCGGGTTTGATATTTTGAATCAGCTTATGTCTTATTTCCCTATCAACGGAAAGAACGATGACCTTTTGGTTAGGATTCCATTTATTGAATTCCGCTTCCCAGTTATAGGTGAGAGATTTGGGAGAAATGATCAAAGTAGGTTTCTTGGTTTTATCCTGGGATAGGAAGGCAATCATTTCCAATGTCTTTCCAAGCCCCATATCATCGGCCAAGATGCCTGCAAGATTATGGGCATATAAAGAGGTAAGCCATTGAACTCCCTTGATCTGGTAAGGCCGTAAAACAGATTCGATTTCAGGACTGAGATTCAATTTTACTTTTTCGTAGTCCTGGATTTCCTCGAATAGTTTCATGACTTCATCCGGGATTACGGAAAGTGAGTTATCTTTCAGTTTCAAAGCCTGGTAGAGAGGAATCTTTTTGTCTAGTTTTTTCAAATCGACATCGACATCACTGACTAGGTGTTCCAAAGCTTCTCCGAGTTCTGAGTCGGTGAGAGATAGATAGTCTCCTTTGAGAAGGAAAAATTTCTTTTTCCTTTTATAGGCGGAAAGGATTTCTTCGATTTCATCTTCGGAATATTCGTCGCTTTTGAAATTGAGATGGAACCAGTCCTGTTCTCCACCGGAAACGATGATACTGATTTTCCCGATAGGTTTCTTCTTCAGCCTTTTCAGTTCTTCGCTGATGAAGACGGTCGCTGATTTTTTTAAAGGCCTCAGGTCTGCACCTAGATACTGATTGATCAGTTCCTCATCTTTCAATTTTCCATTGAAAGGAAGGAATAACTTCTGCATTTCGAAAGCAAAACCATTGAATCCATCCGGTTCCGAGTTTTTATATGTTTCGAGATCAACCTGTTTTCCTTTGATGAAGGCTCGCGTTTCGGATTTGATTCCATCGTCTTCCAAAGAAAGGAAGAGTTCGATGTGGTTGATGAGTTGCATGCTTTTGGCAACAACGGATGGTGCCACCTGGATGTCGCTTGCGATTTTTGGAACCAAAGCTGTTGTGATTTCTTTTGTAAATAAATCAGAACGCATATCAGGATGATCTTTGAGGAAGTGGAAAAGCATTGTAGCTTTTGTGCTTTGGAAATGATAGAAATGCATTATGTTCTCTTCCATATAGGAAGCGGCATGCCTTCCGATAAAATAAGTGAAATCGTGGCTTTTGAAATCAACGTCGCAGATGATTTTCTCTTTCTCATCGATTTCTATTTTGCAAGGACTACTTTGAATAGAGTGGATTGCAATGTTGTTTATGAAAAGTTCGACATGATCTTCTGATTTGGCATCCTTGGCTTCATGGATGGCGTTGATCAAATCGTAGATTTCGTTCATAACGTTTGTATCTGCGCTGAAGTCATGATCATAGTAGCTCCGGCTTTCGACATAGATTTGTCGACGATAGAGAAATGAATAACAATCGAAAACTTTTTTGATGGCTGAATCAAGTTTGTTTCTTCTGTCGGAGAAGTAGAAATCGCCCATGACATTATTGTGACCAAAGACACTATCTTTCTTTTTTCCATTGGCGCAATTGGCATCTAATTCTGTTTCAATGAAATTATCTTCTATTGACAAGTGAAAACAGAAGGTAAAGCTCAAAGCTTCTTTATCCAGCATTTCATCTGTCTGGTCTAGATTTGCTAAAAATCTAGAGAGATCCGATTTGTCTTTATAGTATTGGTCAATATCTGTTTCGGATAAATCGGAAAGTAATTTGGACTGTAAATAATAATCCCCATAGCAGCTAAGCTGTTGTTCTTCACTCATTTTTTCGTCCATATCCATGAGAAAGGATGCAAAAACATTGATGATACCGGTGTCTGAGAAAGAACTCGGCGTGACGCAGTCGACGATATTATGCTTATAGTTTATGGCAAGAGAAAAGAAACCCAGTTCATCTTGGGTCGCATAGGATATTTTCTTCCCATCATCCGAAACACGATAGAGAATTCTATCTTTGCCCTCTTCAAGTCTTTTCCTGAATTCATTTGCTATCTCTGTTGGAGTGAATGAAGATTCCATTGGCAATTGGGTCTGTTTCTTAGAGAAATACATCAGTTTTCTCCTTTCGTCAATTTGAATTCTTTGAAATCGATGAATTCAGAAAGATTTCCTGATCCAAGCAGGGCATCAGCATAAAGGAAGGTTGGGAAATCATATACTCGCGTAAATCCGTCTTTGATCTTGGAATCCATGGCAAAATCATAGATATTTTGATCGCCGATGTTGGCTCTTATGATTTCTGCAATTTGAGTGGCTCTGTTTAAATATACTTTGTTTCCGGTGATTTCTTTTTTTGCGAGTTTCTTGAATGTCCGAAGAGCAGTTTTATAAGTACGGGGATTCTTGAAATAACGATCCCTCAGTACATATATTTCATAAAGCGTACAACTTTCCGTTGAAAAAGCCGAAGGTGTTGTATAGAACAACATGAAATTCAGGGAAATGTTGAAAATAGGATAACTATAGGAATCCCTGAAGACTCTTTGTTTGCTGATATGCTCGATTTGGCCTTCTTTGAGGTAGGGGAAGATCAGATCGAATTCCATGCTGGTAAAGGTATGGTTGTCGATGCTTGGGAGGAAAAGAGCATAGTATTCTTCCGGTTTATAATTCTCCTTGACGAATTTTACGATACGGACCTCATCAGAAAAGGAAACGGTTTTGCTTGTTTTTTTGAGAAGAAGCTCAAATGATTTTTTGTATTTGTGGATGATTATGGATGTCAGGATTTTATCGTAGAGATAAGAGCTAATGTATCCTTTGGAAAGGTTATAGAGAATCCAGTCCTCGTTTAATAACAAAAAGATGCCGCTCTGATCAGTCAGAAAATCTACAATGGATAAGATTTCCGGAGAGTTTTTATGTATGATGAAATTTTTGAAAAACGGCTCAATCAAATCTTTGTGTTTGTCGGTAAATGTTTGAAGGATATATTTGGCATCCTTGTTACCATCAGTCCAAATGATTTCCTGGAGCAGATCGATTCGATTGTTTTTTGCAAGATACTCGATTGTATCATTCATGAATTTGTTTCGATTTTTCAGGCTTTGAATCTGGGAATAGGTTTTTTGATGGTTGTCCAGAAAATTCCGACCGAAATTTTCGCTTTTTGGGTCTAGGTCAAGAACGGGCATAGAGGAAAAAACCACTTCCTCTTTTTCTTCGAATGGTTCAAAAACAGGAGTTGAGTACTCATCGTAAATGAGTTCATTTCCTTTTATATATTCTTCTCTCATCTTTATGACGGCAACTAGATGTTTACAGAAATGTGTACTACTGTAACTCGGACAATCACAAAACGCATATGTAATATATCCATCATGATCAAAAGCAACCGAATAAATGTAGTCGTCGTAGTTTCCGCTGATGGTTCCTGAAAAACTTTCCGGAGTAATATACTCAGGCATCAAACGTCCATCGTAATAATAATCATAGCCAGCCCGGAGCTTGGCGTCCGTAACCTGACTATAGAATTGTTCAATAGAAAGTTTCATAAAAAATATTATATCGAATAAATAGCCATAAAAAAAGAGCTGAGCAACAGCTCAGCCCTTAATGATGGTTTAGTAATCCATTCCTGGATTTCCAGCCGGAGCTGGGGTTTCAGGCTTTGGGATTTCTGTGACAACTGCTTCAGTTGTAATGAATAAGGAGGAGATACTAGCAGCATTGATGACTGCAGTTCTAGTAACCTTGGCAGGATCGATGATGCCCTTTTCCATGAAGTCGATCCATGTACCGGTCTTGGCATCAAAAGCAAGACCATCTTCACGATGCTTCTGCTGTTCGACGATATCGGCGCCTTCATAACCGGCATTATCACAAATCTGGCTAAGAGGAGCAGTCAAAGCGTTGAGAACAACATCGATACCCTTCTGGACATCAGCATTGTCGGCTTTGAGAACCGGCTTCAATTCACGATAGACATTCAATAAGGCAGCACCTCCACCGACGACAACACCTTCGCTGACAGCAGCGGCAGTGGCATTGATGGCGTCTTCCAGTCTAAGCTTACGGTCTTTGAGTTCGGTTTCAGTTGCAGCACCGACATGGATGACAGCAACACCACCGGCAAGCTTTGCGATTCTCTTCTGGAGATTCTTCTTGTCATAATCGGATTTGACTTCGCTGACCTGGCCCTTGAGTTCGTTGACTCTGTTTTTGATAGCCTCTTCGGTTCCTGCTCCATCGATGATGGTAGTATGATCCTTGGTGACTTTGACTTTCTTGGCAGAACCCAAATCATTGACAGTGATGTCCTTAAGATTCATATTGAGATCCTTGCTGAAGAAATTGGCACCAGTCATGATGGCAATATCCTGAAGAGTATTCTTCTGGTTGTCGCCAAATTCCGGAGCCTTAACGGCTACAACATTGAAAGTTCCACGAATCTTGTTGACAATCAAAGTTGCAGCGACATCATTGTCGACATCATCGGCAATGATAAGCAGAGGACGATGGGATTCGACAACGCTCTGAAGCATCGGAAGAATATCCTGAAGATTGCTGACTTTCTGATCCGTGACCATGATGTAGGCATTCTCGAGTTCGGCGGTCATTCTTTCCTGATCGGTTACCATATAAGGAGAAATGTAGCCCTTGTCGAACTGCATACCCTGAACAACTTCCAAAGTAGTATCGAAGCCCTTGGATTCATCAACAGAGATAACGCCGTCTTTTCCGACTTTATCCATAGCTTCGGCGATTGTCTTACCGATTACTTCGTCTCCAGCAGAGATGCTTGCAACAGAAGCGATATCTTCACTGGTGGAAATCTTCTTTGCTCCCTTCAAGATGGAATCCGAAACAGCTTTGCTGGCCTTTTCAATACCCTGACGGACAAGAACCGGATTGGCACCCTTGTTGACGGCTTCGAATCCTTTGTGGATCATAGCCTGAGCAAGAACGGTAGCAGTGGTAGTTCCATCACCGGCAATATCATTGGTTTTGTTTGCGACTTCGTAAACAAGCTTTGCACCAAGGTTCTGTTCCTTGTCTTCAAGCTCGATTTCTCTTGCGATGGAAACTCCATCATTGACGATGGACGGAGAACCATATCCCTTATCAAGAGCGACGTTTCTTCCTTTAGGACCTAAAGTCAATTTGACGGTGTCAGCAAGAGCATCGACACCAATCAACATATTGTCTCTGGCTTTTGTGCCATAACTGATTTTCTTTGCCATAATCTTTCAATTCTCCTTTGATGATTAGTCAACAACAGCAAGGATGTCCTTGTCCTGAATCAACATATACTTCTTTCCGGCTTCTTCATAATCGGTTGTGGAATACTTCTTGTAGATAACCTTCTGACCGACTTCAGCCTGAACCTTGATTTCTTTTCCGTCTTCGTTTGTATATCCCGGACCGACTGCGACGACCTTTGCGAGAGCGGATTCGTTCTCATGTGCAGTTGCGATGATGATTCCACCGACTTTCTTCTCTTCCGGAACCTTCTCCAACACGACGTAATCTCTTAATGGTTTAATCATTTTTATGACCTCCGATCAATGAGCGTTTTCGCTATTCGTGAATATTATAAGTCCAAAATTAGCAATTTCAAGTGCCAAGTGCTAATTTTTTTGAAACACAGTTTTGACTTTCTCAATTAATCTTACAAAAATATGAAAATTGACTATTTTTCAAAAAAACAATTCAAAAATTGAAATTTTTCTAATCTCTTTTTCATATGTCCCTGTTGTCATTGCATTCTAGCTTTGCAGTTGCAAGAACCATTACTGAAGAATAATAGATGAATCTGGCAAAATGCCCGAACATCAGAGAATTTCCAAGTCCGATATTCAGCATTAACATAAAGTCACTTAGGACAAAAAGAAGGACACCTATCCGAATCTGATTGTTATACCTTATCGATATAGCCTCTAAAAGAGAAATGATCAGGGAATAAATGAGGAAGCCGGCTGTCAGAAGGACTCCGTTCTTATTCAAAAAGCATAGATTCAATGTCAGGAAAACGAGATAAGTGATTCCAAATACAATCAAAATACCTTTTACTGGCCTGGATTTATAGAGAAGACAGACAAGAAGAAGGATGTGTCCTATTGAAAAAAGAATGCCACCTGCAAGAAAACTCAGGTTGATGCTCGTATCGCCGAGAAGGAAGAAAAACAAAACGATGCTGAGAACGGATTGTCTTCTGTTCTTTTCTTTGAGTAGCATAGGAATGGAAAGAAGAACGGAGATGAGACCGATACAGAATTTGATTCCCCATTGGATCATGCGGATGGATTCTGTTTTATTCGAAGTCAGTTCTGTTTCTAGCAAAAGGAACAAAGCAAAACTGATCATAATCAGAATGGTGGAATAGATTTTCTTTGTTTTGGTTTTCATTTGATGTGATTATAGCAATTGGAAGAACGTTCTACAATTAAAATAGCCATCATGAACACAGGATAGCCAATGATATATGTTACTTTATTAATTTGAAATTTGGGATTTTCCACACACTTCTTCCCAGTCAGCTTTGAAAATTACGCCTTGGATGGGATCGATGGATTCTATGTTGAGGACAATGGTGTTCTTGCTATTGATATTTGAAGTTTCCTCTAAACTAACTTAATATGTATCTTTTATTTCACCTGCTGTTGACATATATCTTACAATCAATCCGTTGAGAACGAGCTTATGAATAAAGACTTTAATTTGAGCTATAAGGAAAGTAATCAGGGACGATGTCATCATTTTGAAAGATGATATGGTCATTCCTCTTTCTAGACGTAAAACGAATGAAGCAAAGTCGAGATACATGGAGCTGATGCAGGACAAACTTATAAGTATCTACTAAAAAAGGCAGCTCAGCATCAGAGCTGCCTACATATTGCGTGAATTATTTCTTGGAATCGTAATCATCGAGGAAGGAATGGAATTTACCACCATCCTTGTATCCGATGATTTTATCTAGAATGACGTTTTCCGCTGATTTAAACAGGTTCTGCTCGACCTGAGGGTTCATGTTCTTCAGCTCCTTGATGAGCTGCTTGGTCTCGTATCTTCTCGATCCTCCTCCACCGTTGTCGCAGACGGAACAGTTTTCTGTGAATCGACAGGCACACTGGATGAAGCGGAGCTTGTTCATATTTCTCCAGGCGATGATATCCTGCTCCCTCACGTAGTAGAGAGGGCGGATGACTTCCATACCTTCGTAATTGTCGGAATGGAGCTTTGGGAGCATGGTCTGGAAAGAACCGGCATTGAGAAGATTCATCAATATGGTCTCGATGACATCGTCATAATGGTGGCCCAAGGCAATTTTATTGCATCCCAGATCATTCTTGGCAATCCGATACAGAGCTCCTCTTCTCATTTTGGCACAAAGGTAGCAGGGACTATGATCCTGGGAATTTGCAATTTCGAAGATGTTTGTTTCTACGATAGTGGCCGGGATATTAAGAAGACTCAGATTGTTCTTGATGACCTGAAGATTGATTTCGTTGTATCCGGGATTCATGACCAAATACTTGACTTCGAAAGGAAAATCGGAATGCTTATGGAGAAGCTTGAAGCATTCAGCCATGCACATGGAATCTTTTCCTCCGGAGATACAGACACATATCCTGTCATTTGGCTGGATCAGTTTGTAGTTTTGAATGGCGGCGACGAATTTCGACCAGATTTTGCGACGATAGGTCGTCGTAAGACTTCTTTCATATTCGTCATTTTTATCAGGAATATTTTTTTCCTTTAGTTCTTCTGTTCCTACGATTTCGGCTTTTTTATTTTCCATGGATGATACCTCTCAGTGTTTCGATGAATTCCTTTAGTTCTTCTTTTGTAGTCAGATAGGAAATAGAAATACGGAAAGACTCTAACGCTCTTTCCTTGTCATGATAGATGCTCATGATGGTTTTGCTTGGTGTATTGGTGATGCTGCATGCTGATTTCTGTGAAACACAGATATCCTTTTCAGATAACTTTTCAACGATTTCCCTGGCTTTATGCCCTTTTACGGAGATATTCAGGATGTAAGGGAACTCCAAGTTTGAATTGATGAGAATGGAATCGTCTTTCTTCAGCTCGTTTACCAAATAAGATTGCAGTTCTTTTGCTTTCTCAAGATGAAAATCCAAATTGCTTAAGGCAAGTTCCGTTGCTTTGATGCTAGAACAAATCAATCCAAGTGGGGCGGTAGAGGAGCGGTAGATGCTGACGCTGTTTCCGCCATGGATAAGGGGAGTGAGAACGACGTTCTTCTTTTTCAGAAGGATTCCAGTTCCAATCAGCCCGCCATATTTATGGGGAGTGAAACTGACTAAATCTGCCCCTTCTAGTTCAAGAGGAATCTTTCCAACAGCTTGTGTAGCATCAAGAAGAACATGGCAGTTAGGATGGTCTTTTGCAATTTCAATCACACTCTTATAGTCTTGGATGGCACCGGCTTCGCTTTCTACAACGGAAAGGCAGATGAGAATGGTATCGTTCCTGATTTTCTTTTTCAGATCGTTCAAATCGAGTTTGCCGTCTGAATCTGTTTTTATGAACTGAACATCGGCATTATAGCCCTCTCTTAGATATCCTAGGACAGCATTTGTAGAGCTATGTTCGAATTCGCTGACGAGAATGTGCTTGCCGAAACCCTCATAGGACTGGAAAAGCCCTTTGATGGCTAGATTGTTGCTTTCGCTGGCACTGGAAGTGTATATGGCTTCATATTCTGTTTCGTTCAGATGGAAAACATCAAGAAGCTTTTGGTTCTCTTTTCTGTAGAGTTCCATGCTTCTTTTTCCCTCTTTGTGAAGAGAAACACAGTTTCCATGGTAATGGGTTTCGATGTCGACAAGGTAATCCAAGACTTCCTTGGAAGTCGGAAAATTTGCAGAATAATCAAGATAAATCATAACGAAAGAATTATAGAAGGAAATATTCTTTCTTTCAATCCTAAGAAATGAAAACAAAAACCTTCGGCAGAGTAGCCGAAGGCAGTTGTTGTAAACGATGAAAGGTTTAGAAGAAGGTTCCTCTTGCCTTTTCCTTCATTTCCTTGGAAGTGGTGAATGGAATTCTGGTCGTATAACCGGCTCTGGAAGCCACCATGATCTTGACCGGCCAGGCATAGATTTCGGAGTTCCACTGAAGAACGGAATCGTTATAGACTTCTCTGGCAGCGGTGATTTCTTTCTGGAGATAGCTGTTCTGCTGCAGGCAGTCGGCGATTTCTTTGTGTGCCTGGATGTTCGGATAGGCTTCAAAAGCAAGATTGATGGCATTCTGCATGCCATCGAGCTTCTGGGCAACTTCATTTCTGGTTGCATCGGCATTTGGATTGACGCCGCCTCTATATGCAGCGACAGACTTCAAAACATCTTTATCCAAATCGATGGCTTTGTCAAGAAGCTTGGCAGCATTCTGAAGAATGACGACTCTCTGCTCGAGGTAATTGTCAATTTGGGAAGCATTGTGCTGGATTTTCTGCTGAAGCTGACCGAAATAGGATTTGGCCTTCATGCAAAGGATAAGATAAATGACGCCAGGGATGATACCAAGAAGGAACAAAAAGACAACAAACACATATGTTCCTGCAGTAACTTTCGGACTGACCTGCTTATCGATAACGTGAACGTCACGGCCTTCTTCTCTAATAGGATCTTTTGTTTCGTCTAATTCATTAGCCATAGGTAATCCTCCTTTTTGGGTTGGCTTATTGTATCATGTATTCTTTTTAGTTACTATCTTTTGTTTTGAATGTGTTCACGAATTGTTGGTAACTAGGTACGTCTTTGCCATTGGATGGAACGATGTAGGCAAGAAGCCTTCTCTCAAAGTGAATGGCTTTGTTGGACTTGAGAATTTCCATGGCATTTCTGAAGCCATCGTTCTGCATGAGATTGTTGAAGTCATAACGGGAAGCATCATAGTTCTGGACTCCCATAAACGTGGTTCTCTGGATAGGATCATATTGGACCCAATGAACCGGAATGGTATGCAATCTTCCGTCACCACCCATTTTGGTGATATAGTCGACCATCGGTGTTCCTTTGAAAGCATAGGATGTGATCTGAATCTTGTCGATTCCACCTTCGCTTCCGAGATATTTTGCTTTTCGGATCGATCTTGTTGCTGCGTCTTTGGGATCCACCTCTGCACTTGAGAAGGAGTTAGCAAGACTTTCCTGTTCGAACGGAGAAACGTTCATATCCGGAGCATCCGTTCCATAGATGGTCTCTACGCTCTTGGTCTGCTGATAGAGAGGTATGGAGAGGAGTGGGGCAAGATCGAAATAGAGGGAACGGAAGAAACCAAAATTGTAATCTACGAATTTCTTTCTGGCATTTCTACAGTCGAAGTCAGCATAATCTGCCGGATTTGAATAGAGGTTCTGGCTTTGGGCATGCTGGGAGAAGATGTAGTTGAGATTCCTTTTCTTTATGAAGGTGAAATCATCTCCATAAGGTGCTTTTGATTTGATCAGCTTGACCATGTTGTTCTGGGCAAGAGGAGTAAAGAGAAGTCGGAATTGAAGTTCGTCGTCTCTGTCGATGGCATGGAAGAGAGAATCGAATTCATCATTTCCCATTTTGGTGAAATTCGTATTCGGATCATTGTCGGTCAAAGCTTTTTCTGCAATCTTATCGAGCTTCTTCGACGTTCTCTGAACCTGTTTTTTGATTGCTTTTTCATTGGCATCAGCATTTACCTGCGGCTCTCTGGAGAAGGAAAGCTTTTCAGCGGCATCATTACCATAGACCAGGAAGGTCTCGAAGGAATAGTTCGGACATGGTTTTATGACAGTGGCAGTCAAAGTCTGAGTATGTGTGACTGTATGTCTGTTTCCTTTTGAATCGGTCGTTGTTGTCGTCCAAGTGATGACGATGCTGCCTGTGTAGGTCTTGTCTATCATCTCTTCCTTGTGAATTCTTTCAACGAGGAATGGATTACCCGTCACGCTTCCAGAGAGGACGAAGTAATTGGATAAGTGATGGTCCGATTCGACATCGATTCCGTATTTTTTCTTCAAATAGATATACTTGCTGTCGTCGAATTTGTCATCCAGTTGAATGAGAGGAGTTACTTTTTTTACGATATTTGCTGTATCTGACCAGTCAAACATGGAATTCAAGGAAGCCATCTGGTCATAACAGGTCTTTTTGATTGCGTTAGCTTCATCAAGTAATTTGTTGGCGATATTCTGTCTCTTTTCGATAATCTTGTTCAGCTTTTTGAAAATGCAGACCAAGTCGATGATTCCGAGTACAATCGATAATGGGCCTACAATGAAACCGACAAGTTTGAGCGAACCATCCGATTTCACTCCGATGATAATCAATAAAATCCCTACGATAAACAGAATTACGGCTAAGACGATCAGGAATATGCGAATGCCCTTGCTGGAATTTGCTTTTCCAAGTGCCTGCTGGTATTCCTTGTCTTTGGCGTAGTATTTGTCTGCAGTCTGACTGTTTAGATCCTGGTCTAGAGAAGATTTCTTGACGAGTTCATCGAAGTAGTTGTTTGCTTCATCGATGCTTTTTTGTCTGAATACTCTGTTGTACTCGTCTAGTGGCTCAAGAATTTCATCGTTTTCCATACAATTATCCTTTCATAATGTGTCAACATAGACTCGTACTAATAATCGTAGTCATCTCCATCGTCCTGGATTTGAAGGTCCTCCCGAATCATCGAATGGTCTTCGTCGGAGACGGATGGTTTTTCCTTTTGATCAGAAAATTTTCCTAATGTGGAATGACCAGTCGACTTAAAGCTGGAACCGACGTGTTTGTGGCAATAGGGACAAATCCAATCTTCATCGGGAATTTCTTTTTTGCAATTTGGACATGTTTTCATAATGCAAATATTATACTTCATGAAGCGATGATAGAAAAAGGGAGAAGGAAACAATTTCGTTTGACAGGCAATAAAAAGAGGATGGATTATGTGCTAAAATAGGAAGTATGGAAAAGAAAATAGTTTTTGCCACTTCTAACCCGAACAAAGTCCGCGAAGTCAGGGAGATGATTGCTCCCTTAGGTTATGAAGTCGTATCGTTGAAAGACTTGGGACTGCATGTCGATGCGGAAGAAATCGCTTCGGATTTTGAGGGTAATGCCAGAATCAAGGCGTTTGATATCCTCTGCAAGACCGATTATCCGGTACTTAGCGACGATTCCGGCCTTTCCATCCATGCTCTTGATGGATTTCCTGGAGTCCACTCCGCAAGATTCATGGAAGGCCATAGTTATGAAGAAAAGTGCAATGCCATCATCGATATGCTGAAGGATAAAAGCGATAGAAGTGCGACCTTCTATACGGCTATGGTCTATATGGACAAGAAACATGGCATCGATTTATGCTTCATGGGTGAAACAGAAGGTGAAATCGCTGACTTTTTCGACAAGGATGCACCAGATCAATTTGGATATGATCCCGTATTCTATTCTTATGATCTTAAGAAGACTTTTGGTAGGTCCACTCCGGAAGAGAAGGATAGTATCTCCCATCGCGGCAGGGCTTTAAGAAAATTATTCGGCTATTTAAAGGAACATGCAGAGCAATAAGAAAAAATTCCTGTCCGTTATTCCGATTTATCTGAATATGATGACAGCCCTGATTTCAGTTATCGTTCTATTTTCCGTCTTTCTTTATTATTTTCAGCAGATGCGGATTAAGGAAAACCCAAAATATAGTCTACCAGCACCTCTTCGAATAACGGCTCTGGTATTTTCTGTGATTCTTTTTTTGTCTTTGCTCGGACTTCTTTTGTTCTCTCTTCTCCATTTCTCTGAGATGAAGAAAAGAAGAGAAAAAATCGAAAAAGAGAACAAAGAAGAAATCGAGGACATGAAAAAGGACCTTGCTTCTGAAATCCACTTGACGAAAATAGGAAGTGGCGCAAATTACACACTGAAGCAGAAAACGAATTTTTCCGATATCCAGAAAGCGATGTCTTTATTATATTCCCCTTTTATGGTCTTGATCGTTTTGTGCACTGTGTTAGTATTTGTCGTGGTTTTCTCCGTCAGTTTTTTGATTGGCAATCCTATGCTGATGCTTGTCTTTGCTATTTATTTGCTTGTTCCTCTTCTTGGTTTTATGACATTCCATTATCTGATACCGAAGCATGAAATGAAAAAAGAATCAGGTGAGAAAGAATATACATTTTTGGATGATCGACTCTGCATCCAGGATAATCAAAGCAATAAGGAACAGCTTTTTTATCGGGAAATCGAAAAATCAAAGAAATTCAAAGACGGAATCTGTTTGGTTTATCAAAATTCCCTTGGAAAGAAATCGGGAATCTTTATTCAGATTGATGCCAAGAATAATCCAAATCTGTTTGAGTTTTTGTCTTTAAAGATTCTTCATCGGGAAGGTTTAACGGATTTATAAGGAGAATATTGAATTTATGAAAATCATTTTAGGAATAGGCAACTTCGGTGATTTATATGAAGACACCAGGCACAATTCCGGATTTCAGGCTGTTGATCTTCTAAGCGAAGATCTCGGAATAAAAGTCAATAAACATGACTTCAAATCACTTGTAGGGAAAGGAAAAGCCTTTGATGACGACATCCTTCTGATGAAGCCTCTGACCTATGTCAATCTTAGCGGAGATGCTCTGATCCAGGCGAAGAATTTCTACAAAGTCGATATCTCGGACATATATGTTCTTGTCGATGATATGGATACAGAACCTGGACATATCAGACTGAAATTGAAAGGTTCTTCCGCCGGACACAATGGGTTGAAATCCATTATTGCCAATCTCAATACGGATCAGTTCAAGAGAATACGTATCGGAATCGGGAGACCGGGAGTTGGTTCCACACCGGATTTTGTTCTTTCGGCACCAAAAGACAAAGAGGTTTATCAGGCTTGGAAAGACGGAATTTCCAAGGCGGCGGAAGCGATGGAATATACCCTTCGATTCGGTTTCGAGAAGGCAATGAATCAATACAACAAATAACATGTCACAATTTGGAAAACGTTCTCTTTTTTCTTACCTACTGAATAATGTTCAGAAGGAAAACATCGATAACCGCAGAGATGTCAACGTCTCTTCTCCTGAGGCACTTGCAATCTTGACGGCCCTAAGTTTTGATGAAAAACCCAGGAAGATGTTTTTCCTTTTTCCGACCATTTATGAAGCTGAGGAATTCACCCAGATTCTAGGGGATTATCTCTCCTCCGATGATGTTTTCATGTTCCCTTATGATGAAATCCTGCGAAGCTCTGCAATCGGTGTCTCTCCGGAAATGGGACTTGAGCGTTGTAGTGCCATTGCTTCGATTATGGATCCAAGACCTTCGATTTTAGTCGCCCATGGTTCATCAGCTCTTCTTAGGCTTTGTCCGAAAAGCCGATACGAGAAAGGAATCAAGACGATCAAAAAGGGCGATATGCTTGATAAAGAATCTTTTATCAAGGAACTTTCGAACCTAGGATATTCTTCTATTGATCGAGTCACAAACCGGAATCAGATTGCTACCAGAGGTGAAATCCTCGATGTCTATGATTCGTATTATCCCGATCCGATCAGAATCCAGTTCTTCGGAGACGAAATCGATGACATCCGTTTCTTCAAGGTTCAGGAGGAACTCTCCTATCAGCATATCGATAAAATCATTATTCATCCTGCCAGTCTTCTTCTTTTGACCGAAGAGGAAGTCAAGACCGGTTTTGAAAGAATGGACAAGGAGTGTCAAGAACTCCTTTTATCTACAAAGGACAGACGAACCGTCGATGAACTATCCAACCGTCTTCAAGATGTGAAGACTCAGGCGGTTACTTTGAATTTAAAGGATATTCAGCAAAGGTTTTATCCGATTTTCAATTCTGATGACGATTCGATTCTGGATTATGTAGATGATTATGAAAAATTTCTCTATCATCCTCAGGAGACAAAATCCAGTATTCACGCTGTAAAAGCTAAGGAAAAAGATTATTTTTCTTCGGCTTATAAAGAAGCAATCTCATTGATAGAAGAAAAAGTATACAAAGAAGAAAAACTCGATTTTATTGATTATTCTTCCGTTGTTTTCAATTCCGATGATGAAAACGCCTTTATCGTAAGAGATAATTCTTATAAAAGTATTTCCTATTCTCAGTCGAATCTGATGCTTGAACAGTACCTTAAAGAAGGCTACAAAATCAGAATAGCTCTTCCTGAACCGAATCTGACTAATTATGTCAACTATCTTAACAGCGTCGGAATGAATCATACACTGTATCCAACTCATTCGGCCTTGATGCTCTATGAAGGAAGAATCACACATGGATTCGAGATTCCGAAAGAAAAACATGTTTATCTGAGTTCCAAGGAAATCTACGGCGTCTCTGATCAAAAATCGAGATTCTTATCTAGATATAAAGAAGCTAAGATCATCCGTCGCTATGAAGATCTTCAGATCGGGGATTATGTCGTTCACGAAATCCATGGTGTTGGAAAATATCTCGGTGTCGAAACAATCGATGGTTTGGAATATCTGAAAATCGAATACGCAGATAAGGCTGTCTTCTATCTCCCACTAAATCAGTATCGTATGATACGGAAGTATTCGGCAAGGGATGGATATGCTCCCTCTTTGGACAAACTCGGTGGAAGCACATGGTCCAGAAAGAAATCCAGAATCCGCTCACGCATGGCTTTTTTGGCAGATCAGCTTCTCTCCATCTATGCGGAACGGAAGACAAGGCCCGGATTTGCTTTCCTGAAGGAACCAGAGATGGAGTTCGATTTCCGGAAGACCTTCCCATATCCGTATACGGCATGCCAGCTGAAAGTCATCCAGGAAGTATTCGATGATATGGAAAAACCGAATCCGATGGACAGACTTATCGCAGGAGATGTCGGATTCGGAAAGACGGAAATTGCTTTCAATGCTGCCTTCAAAGCCATTCTCAGCCACAAACAGGTCGCATTCCTCTGTCCGACTACGATTCTTTGTATGCAACATTATAAGAATGCTATGGCTCGTTTTGCTCCATACGGAGTGAGAATCTGCGCTTTCAACCGCTTTGTATCCAAAAAGGAGCAGGATAAGAACATCCAGCTGATCAAAGAAGGAAAAATGGATCTTGTCATCGGAACCCATAGGCTTCTGAGCGATGATATTGTCTTCAAGGATCTTGGACTTTATATTGTAGACGAGGAACAGAAATTTGGCGTTACGCATAAAGAAAAAATCAAGGAGAAGGTGAAAAATGTCGATTCACTGACTCTGACTGCGACCCCGATTCCACGTACACTTCAGATGTCTCTTCTGAATGTCCGTTCATTGTCTCTTCTAGACGAAGCGCCGATCAATAGGATGCCGGTAAAGACGTATGTCCTTAAATACGATAAGGAAGTCGTATACGAAGTCATCCAAAAAGAACTGGATCGTAAAGGACAGGTCTATTATCTTCATAACGACATAAAGTCTATCTTTACTCTTGCCAGTTCCATTCAGAAGAAGTTTCCGGATTACAAAGTCTCGGTCGTGCATGCCCAAATGGGCGAGGATGAAATCGAGAAAGTCATGGATGACTTCTATGACAGCAAATCCGATATCCTTGTCTGCACTTCCATCATCGAATCCGGTCTGGATATTCCTAACGTCAATACTATCCTGGTCGACAATGCGGATCATTTCGGCCTTTCACAGCTCTATCAGATCAAGGGACGTGTTGGCAGAAGCGATAGACTTGCTTATGCTTATTTCTTTTTCCGCGATGACAACAAGCTGACGGATACGGCAAGGCTGAGACTCAAAGCCTTGAAGAACTTCACGGAACTTGGTTCCGGATACAAGATTGCCATGCAAGACCTAAATATCAGAGGAGCAGGAGATATTCTAGGAAGTGAGCAGGCAGGCTTTGTCGATTCTTTGGGATATGATGCCTACATCGATCTTCTAAATCAGGTTGTTAAAGAAAAATCCTTTGCCAATACTGCTGTCGATGATAAACCAAAGAATTTCTTCGAACTGTCGTTCTCCTTGGATGCTCATATTCCGGATGATTACGGGAATGAAAGTCAGAGAATCTCGATGTATCGAGAACTGTCTGACTGCAATTCCTATAAAGACATCAATGAGTTTGGAAAGAAGTTGAACGATGTCTATGGACCTTATCCAAGTGAGGTAGGCAATCTGCTTCTAAAACGTGGAGTCGAGCTGAACCTGAATTCGGGAATTTTCGAAAGTTTCGAAGAAGGTCTGGGAATCTATATTCTCAAGACGACCAAGGCTTTTTCCATGAAGGAAGGAATCTATAAACAAATCCAGGAAATCATCCAACCGCTTACGGTTAAGATCAAAGTCAAAATCAGCGACAATAAGTTCGGCTTCTCATTGACTAAGACAAAAGACTATCTTCAGGACCTCCTTTATCTGACTCAAAGTTTAAGAAAACTAGCTGAATAGAAAAAGCCATTACTTTGTAGAGACTATCTACAAGGTAGTGGCTTGTTTTTAGTTGTCATGATAGAAGAAGACGCTGGTTGGTCCGGAACCATAGCTACCGGTATTGGTGTAGGTGGGTCCGTTTTTCTTTTTTCCGTTGTCTTTGATTTTAGAACCATCCCCTGATAATAGGCTGTCGGCTTCAACAGACGTAATCAAGTAGGTCTCTAGATTCGGATTTTCAAAACCGCCGCAGGCTGTGACAAACTTATAGTAGCGTGACATCTTTCCGTTTTCACTGTACGGGCAGGTAGATCCATAATTCGGAAGAGTCAGTGTGAACTGGTTTTCACTTGATTTCAGTTCAGCTTCAACAAGGCCTCCTGCAATCGTAATTTTGGCTCCTATAGAAAGGAAATTGAGGATGTTTTCAGAACTATATCCTAACGAGATTTCCTGGTTTCCACTGAACGTAATGACAGGAATGTTCAATATTGAACCTAAATCAAGGGAGAGGTTGAATTTTTTGCTTTGCTTGTCTTCTTGTGCGGATTTGATGACCTTGGAGAAGTCGTTGGATTTGATCAAGGTAGATGAGGAAGATGAGCTCTCGTCATCTTTGATATTACTTGCCAATGTATAATTGAGAATAGACCCTGCATCAAGCGTGTAATTGAAAAGATAATAGATAAGATGAGTGGTTTTGGTGAAGTCTTCTGCTGTTGTATAGAAGTATTCGGAGGTGGTTGTATACTTCGTCTTAAATTTCCAATTCTCCCAAACGGTAGAAGTGCTTGTCTTGGTTTGACAGACGAAAATCTGATTTTCCTTGACAAAGTATTCCGTCATTCGATATCCGTCATCGCTCATGTTTTTTTCATGGTTGTTTATGGCAAGATAGGCATAGGCTTCATTGTTCTGAATGTATATCTTCGCCTTGGCATAAGCGTCAACGTTGATCAAACTAGAAGAAATTTTCAATACTTTGAGATTCAGCTTTAACCGTCCTTCCATCTCCATATAATTGTGCGAAGTCGTTGTGACAAGACAATTAAGCAATGTCTTGAATCCAGCTACATCAACGGTATACCCGGTATCTAGGTCCATACTTGGTTTTGGATTCTTATCGAAGGCGGTCAAGCTCAGTGATGCTTCGATCGTATATTTTCCGAGGGAAGCCGAAATGGTGGCCTTTTTGATTCCCGTTGAATCATAGTCGATTGTCAAGGTTTCGTCTTTGTCGTTCTCATAGGTGACTGTATCATCGAACAGTTTGCTGGAAGCGACAAGTACAATCTGACTGTCCGTCAGTTCGACTTTCTTCACATATTTGTATCTCAGAATTCTTGATGGATCCTTGGATGCAATCATATCCATAAGAGGAAGTCCGGTCGTTCCGTTTTCGACATGACCGAGATAACGATAAAGAAGGTTGTTTTCGTCGATGGATTTGGCAATTTTCATGATCTCTTCTACATCGCTTTTCTCCATGGATATCTTCATGTTGTCGTTGTATTTGGCGATGAACTGTCCGTCCACGAGTTTTAGACTATCCTTATCGAAAACACCGTGATAATCGAATACGACTTTCTGATCGGCAGTCTTTGTGGAATCACCAAGATAAGGATGTGTGATTCCAAGACCGCCATAGCAGACGGGGTTGTTACTATCTGTCATATCGACTGCGACAAAGCTTTTGTTTAAAGAACTATTTGTATCCCCATAGGTATCGTTGAAGTCTCCGATGGATACCTCCTGATCCAATCCGCTGTCGGTTTTGTATTTGACGGAAGCATTTGCTTCGATTCCGAACTTTTCGAATGTGGTAGGAAGCGAGTAGAAGACATCAACCAGCTGGGAAGCGTTGTTGATTACCGTATATTCGCTCTTCTGGATATCGTTAAGCAGATCTTCTTCGTAATCTTCAAAGGAGATGGTGGCACTCAATGAGTCTGTTTCTTTGTCGATGAGGGAGTGAGCGAGGTTCAGTGTAATGGAGGAAATCTGATTCGTTGTGGTGTTGATAGAGAATACAATGTCGGAAAGTTTTCCTTCGTAGTCACTACCTTTTAGGAAATAATCAGGAGTGACTTTCAGAATGAGGTTGCTTGTATCCGTGTTGTCTTTGTCGATAAAAACAAAGCTTTCAAGGTCTTTTATCGATCCTTCCTTTAGGCTATCGGTGAAATTCTTGTAGTTTGAACTGCTTTTGATAGCGGAAAGAATGGAATTGGTTTCTTCAATCGAATCGGAAGCGGAAGTTGTCTTTACTTTGGTGTTTTTGTCTATGACATCCTTGATCTTGGTGATTTCAGAATCCGGGAACTGATTCTTCAGAAGATAAGTCCCATCATCATAGTTGTAGCCTAGATAAATGTTCTTGTCCTGATATCGGACCTCGATTTTGTTCTTCATCGTATCATCTCCGGTATCGATATCCAGGGCAATGGAATAATTTCCTTTGCTGAAATGGTCGATTCCGTCGGCCAGGGAAGAAAGATCGTTATCATCTTTGACCACTTTTGTCATATCAGCCTTGATTTTTCCATTCAGGGAATAGGCAACACCAGCTGAGGTATCCTTGTAGGTCAAAGCCAGATTGGCCTGCACCTTTTTGTTGTCGACAATGTCGACCAGGGTTTTGAAAATCGGAGTAATAGCTTCGTAGTTCTTATAGTTCTTTTCTTCTTCACTGACGTCTTTTCTTGTGACATTGCTGCTATCCTTGATACTTAAGGTACAGCTGAGTCTGTAGGAACCTATATTCAGATTTTCAAGGCGAATATCCTTTAAGCCTTTATCTTTTCCGCCTTCTATGATATCCAGTGCGACAAGGAAAGCATCATCGTTAGCGGAAGAAAGGCCGAAGAACTTAGAGTAGAATTCGATTTCGAATCCTTGGTTGAAGGTATAGGTGAAGCTCTTGATCATGCCTTCGTATTTTGAATAATCACCGGCAACAAGACTATCGAAATCCGTCTGGGATAAGGTGATATTCAGAATATCCGTAATGTTCTTGATTAGGCTGTCTTTTCCGATGTCAGAGACATAAGTGAAGATATCCGCAAGAGTGGTTGTCATAACCTTTCCATGGAAGAGATTGTTCAGGGAAAGATAAAGTGTTTCGTCTTGGAAGTGGATGGATAAGTCATTGAGGATCTTTGTTCCGTTTACATGGCGTAGATTCAGTCGATAGTCTCCTTTGTCATAGTTGATGAAGGTATCGCTGGCAAAGGCTTCGAATTCACCGACAACGGTTTGCTTCTTGCCGTTTTGGTCGTCCAAAGAAAGATTCAACCCGATATTTGCCTTTTTGTCGTTTCCCAGCTTTGTCAATGTCCGGAAAAGAGAAGAAGTGGATGCTGTCAGATCATCGAACTGGTTCTGATCTTTGCGGATATAGGATCCGGTGGAACGAAGTTCTAGGGAACTGTCAGCGCTGATGGCTGTTTTCTTCTCGGTTGTGACATCGACCAAAGCGAAATCCTTTAAGGAGATACCTTTTAGGGAATAATTTTCATCCGCGAGAAGATTTAGCTTGAATGAATTCAGTTTTGTGTTTTCGTCAATGGAAATTTCTGGTATGACGATATCAAGAGAATAACCGGAAACTCCATGTTCTACCTTGGAATTCAAAACCTGGGAATTTGAAATTATATCTTTGATTTTGCTGATGATTTTTCCAAAATCGATTTGATCCTGGCTATCATTTGTCAATGAGACATCAAAGCCTAAGGCATTGATCAATTGCAGAATCTGATTCAGTGTTCTTGGGGTTGAAATGGAATAGGCATGAACTTTATAGACAAGATAGATATATCCGTCTTGTTCCAAGGAAAGGGAAAGGTTGTCGATAACGGCATTTTCATATTCCAATTTTAGAATACAAGAGAGATTGACATCCAATGAATTCAGCTTGGAAAAATCAATGATCAAGTCTGAAGCTGTGATTTTTATTGGTTTTCCGTTTGAAAGATCAATCTGAAAACTGAAATTGTCGAAGGCAAATTCTTTTGCCTTCGAGATATTGCTCATCACGTTATTCAGGATATTGGACGAATCCTCTTCTTCGGAATTATCGATATCTGGGACAATGATATTGGGTTCGTCGATATTTCCTTGATTTTTGTTGCTGTTGGAATATCCAAAAGAGGAGCACGAGCTAAGGGCCATACTTAAAAACAAGGATAAAGAAATCAGTAATTGTTTGCTATGTTTCATTTTTGATTTTATCAATATTATAGTTTATCGGAAAAAGATAACGTATCCAATGTTATTTGGCCTAATGATACATTCCAATAATGGTTTTACATGAAAACTATTTTCGGGACTATATTATTTACTTCCGAAACATTGTTATTTTTTCTTTTCGCGCGTTTAAATATTATGGCAATATGAAAAACGAAAACGATAATTTAGAGAACTCTCCTTCTTTTGAGATTGTTAAAATGGAAGAAGAGACCATACCAAAGAAACATAAAATCGACAAAGACAAGCTGAAATGGGGCCTTTGTATCGCGGTGGTCTGTGTATTCGCTGCATTCTTCGGCACAAGTGGCGGATACTTCATTTATTCGACCTTGCATCCGACAAAGGACAATGTCAGTATCGGAACGGAAACAATCCTGAAGGATGAAGAAGTCCAGAAGGAAATAAAAAACGGGACTCTGACAAGCACCTACAAAGACAAGGCATACAAAGTCTTGAATTATTCTTTCTATAGACAGGCATCCTATCGGTATTCCCTGACTATGACTACTGGAAAGACCCATGCCTTGATTGCAGACCAGAAAATCAAATCTGCAACCCTTGTTACTCCGGAATGCGATTATTTTGAAAATATTTCGTCCGGCTTCACATCGACAGCCTATCGGTTCTACGATTACAAGAATGGAACCAATACGTTGGACAGCATGATGTGTTCTAAGGAAAAGGACTGGGAAACAAAGACACCGGATAAAATGTCTTATGACGATTATATCCAGAAATTCGGAAAGCTCTATAAAGGCCAGTATTATGTTACCTATGATACGACAGATACGACCAAAGCGGTTCCGGATGTCTACCTTTCTCAGAATGAAGAGGATTATAAGAATGCGTTGAAATCCGGGAAAAACGTGGGGAATGTGACCGGTGTATCCATCTATACTATGAACTCCAATACAGTGGAAAGCTCGACAATCGAAAAGACGGATACAGGATATCAGGTAAGTGTCAATTTCAATGTCAAGAATGGGGCCTGCTCCTACTTCAAAGTCCAGATGCATACAACAGGCGGGGTGGAAGTCAAATTCGTTTCTTCCACGATCACCTATGATTTAGATGAAGACCTGAATCTTATACATGGGAAAACAATCGACAAATATACGACGATGGGTGTTACAGCAGATCAACAGTTGGATATTTATTATTATCACAACAATGTCGAATCATTATTCGGTGATCAGATGATTACGGTACCTGAAAAAGATTCTTCGACGACGTTTAAAGGATATGACTTACTTCCTAAGGAGTGAATATTATGAAAAACAGAAAGAAAAGAACAAGTTTTAAAAGAAAAGCGGAAATATTGACTTTGGTTGCCCTCGGAACCATGAGTATCTCTGGATCCTTTGCCTATGTTTCGGTAAAGAACGCGGAAAAAGACAATGGAAACAATGGAAGTATCCTGACTCCGGATATTGATCGGGATGACGATGATTCCTCCCATGATGCATTGAGCTACATACTCAACAACATGCTTTCCTGCAAATCCATGAAATTCAACAATCTCGATATTGTTGCCAATCCTGGATCCGCATCCACTCAGGCCACGATTGCTCTTTCTGACCTTGGCGTCGATCTTACCAACCTCAATTCTACCAGTATCTCTGCGCAAGGTAATATGGCAGTCTGCTTTGGCGGATATGAAAAAGAAAGCGAAAAGGGCGATGTCAAGAAACTTAACAATACCATAACAACCTCCATGCATTTTGCTTTGGAGGATCTTACGACACTTTATCTGTCTGCCTTCAATGGACACTTCAAGCTTTCTGCACCGAGAACAATCGCTCAGATTTCGGCTTTAATCAATAAGTTCACCCCGTCCAGTGAAAACAAACCTTCCCAGACCAGCAACAACAATACGGATATCATGGAAATTGTCAATAAGGTCAAAGAAGTCATTTCCGGTAGTGATACTTCTATCGGATTGTCTATCGTGGACAACAAGAAAGATTCCATCGTCATTACCATCAATGATATGGTTTTCGGCAAGACCGGTGAAACACAGACTGTTATCTCCGGGCTTAAGATTGTCTTGGGTTATGAAGGTACATGGGGAAACAATGACGGCGTTCTTACAGATGCTACTTTGACTTCACTGGAAGTCGGCAGTCAGGCTGAACCGATCAAAATCCAGCAGCAGTATAATGGAAGTAAAGTCAATGATGTTTTGGCATCTCTTTATATTTCTACAGGGGAAAACGGAATCGTCATCGATAAAGAAAATGGAATGACTCTTGACGATCATTCCAACTATAACGATATGACTGATCCGAATCAGTCTGTTTTCTCTACTATCGGCGATATTTTCATGAAGAATTCAAACGGATCCGTTATGATGGCAAAAGCCAATATCGGACTGAACATCGATATCGATAATTTCAATCAGGAAACCTATGCGAAAAAAGAAAACTTCATGAGCTTCGATGGCAGCCTCAAACTGGATGCCTCATCCGTTTCTCAGTTCCTTTCTTCTTCCAGGATGCTTCTGGAATTGAACAATGTCAAAAAAGGAAGCGACGTTAGTCAGACCGAAAAGCTGGATAGTCTGAAGATGTATTATGCCGGTGGCAATGAAGGTGCAGCTTATATCAATTTCGATGACGCTTACAAAGTCAAAATTGACAATACAGCTTCTTCTGAATTGGTCAAATATCTGTCTGATAATGGCAATGATATCATCTCCAGCATTACTGATCAGGTCAAGGCTGCTTTGAATGCTGTTCCTAGCGATGCCATCAAGGATGCTGCAGAGAACGACACCAAGACAAGCGAAATCATCGATAAGATTGCCGACTTCGTCTATCAGAAGACCGGAACGCTTCCGAACTCTGACCTGAATTCCTTGATCAACTTCGATTATATTCCGGATACGGCAGCCAAGAAGGGAACCTTTGTCTTCAAGCTCAGAAAAGATCTTCTTGGCATGAAGACCGTCGACCCTGAGAATCTTTCCGATACGGATTGGATGAGTGTTTCCATTCATATCACGACTGACAAGATTACCATCACCAACGGAAAAATCGATGAAACATACAAAGGAAGAATCCAGGATGTTACGATTTCCGGAATCGACATCAATGACAAGACGGTCATCGTCAAGATTGATTTGTCTAAGATTACGGATGTCAATATTGAATCCGATGTCTTTACGGAGGACGAGCATTATGTTTCCATCAATGGAACCGTCGGTATTATCAAGACACTCGGAAACTATATCATCAATCAAAAAGGCGGAGTCAACTATGCTCTTACCTATCTCCCTGAGAACAAGGACACTTCTTCTTCCTTTGGAATGAGCGGCTCTATCGGAGTCGATCTCAGTGAAATCAATTCCTTCAAGCAGCTTGGAAGTAGTGGATCTGTCTTTGGGCTTACTTCTTCTCAGTTCTATTTCACCAGTGAAATCGCAACCAAGAATGCAAGTGACACCAGCAAGAATCATTCCAGAAACTTGGAAGTCTCCTATAAAAAAGAAGAAAACAATTCCAGAAATCTTTATTTTGCCTATGATGATTGCTTCAAAAACTATGTCTCAGACGCTTCCATCAGCGATATTTGCTCCGTATTGGATAACAAGGTTTCCGGCCAGAGTTCCTCTGCTCCTCTTGCCATCAGCGGAATGGATGAAGTTCTTTCTGCTCTTGGTGTATCCGAGAAATTCCAGAATGATATCAAAGCCATCGTCAATGACAAGTCTCTGAGAACCCTGAATTCTTTCCTGACAGTCACGCAAGGTGAAAGCAAAGATGTTCTCGTTCTCTCTCTGAATTTAAGCTATATTTTCGCAGGATCCGATCTTGCTAGTAAGGTCAAATCGATTGATGTCACCTTAGATGCTTCGACAGAAGCCTTTAAGTCTATCAAGGTCGGCGGATATCGCGACAATAATAACGCCCTTCTTGAATTCGAAGTCGATTTCACCGACTTCAACATGCCGACTACTGACTATGGCGATTATGTTGAAATCAAGGATGCTACTTCCATTTTCGATTCCTTCTACAATCTTCCTACCACGCTTGATGAATATGGTCTTGGAATCAACGCCTCTTTGACAGACAATACCAACAATCAGCTTGTCGTAGGATTGAATTCCGGTCTTGTTATCGACCGTACACATAACAACTACGATGGCGCAGTTGTCATATCTCATCCGTCTCTTTCGAATCTCGATGGCGGAAACAGTATGGCAAAACAGAAAATCGAATTTGCCTATGATTCCATGGAGAAGCAGGAATCCGGTGATTACGTTTCAATCCAGGATCCTACTTTTGTTGCCGAATACAATGACAGAATGCATATCAAGATGGGAAGCAGTTCTGTCAAAGATCTTGTATCAACGATTTCCAATGATAAATCCACACACAAACTCCTTGAAGCTTTGACTTCCTTGAATTTGGTTGCGAACGGACTTCCGCTTGAAAAGGCGGCAACGACAAAAGACGCCAGCGTTCTTCTTGAAAACAAATTGATAGACAAAGTTGTGTTCGATGATGCAAACAACCAGATTGTTCTTACCATGTTTGCTTCTCTGTTCAATAGCGAAGCCTCTGATACCGACAGAGTAACAGTCTCTGTTTCCTATACGGAAGCGACCAAAGACGAAGAAGGTAAAGTGACGGACCATTCGTCAGCCAAACTCAATCGCATTTCTCTTTCTGGACTGACCTTGAAGGGTGGAAAGCAGATTGAAGCCTCCATTTCCTTGGAGTCCGATTATCAAAATACATTGGACAATGCCGTGAAGGATACGACCACAGGAGAGACTGCTTTCCATGTTGCCAGACCCGGTGATAAGGCAAGCAACGGACAAGAAGTCGGTTTCATCAACCTTGCGGATTTCAATGATCTGATTAAAGCAGGAATCGATACTACAAACTTCAATTATTATTCTTTGGCTGGAAATGTTTCTTTGGATCTTACTGCCTGGCTCCAAGAATCTCAAATTGATATCAATGAGTTTTCCTTCGATCTTTCTTTGAAATTCACATTCTTTATTGCTGATGGACAGCTCTATGCCGACTTCTATATCAATAGAGGACAGAATCAGTTTGCTGATTTCAAGTTCAACGGCGATTATGTGTATGTCACCTCTTCCAATGATACAGAGAAAGGGCAGTATAAGACCTATCGAATGAAGAAGGCAGATGTCACGTCCAAGAACAACATGCTCTATCTCCTTCTTTCCGAAGGACTTGGAATCGATTCCCATATTGCGGGAAGAACCTTGATGGCTCAGCTCTATGCCGGATTCAACAACCAGGTCGTCAACCCGGAAGAAAATGCTGAAGAAACCGTAGAAGAATCGGTAGACGAATCAGCAGAGGAATCAACTTCCTCTGGTCTTAATCTTCCAATCAAACTTGGAATCACGGACGATTTCTCTTCTATCCTTGCCAATACTGCCATTCAGTCAAAGGTCAACACCGGAGTCGAAGGTGAACAGGTCAACAAGTGGTCCATTGTTCTCAATCCGAATTCTCTCTTTACTTCTGCTTCCGATATTTCCAAACTTGTCAGCTTCGGCGAAACCAGATTGGATATTTATGATATGGCTATCCGCAATCAGAACGATGACGGAAGTTGGACTAGAACAACCACACCGCTTTACGGAATGAATCTTAAGACTGCCATCAATCTCCTTCCCGGAACCTATGGTGACGATACTCAGGTTGCCAGGGTCAAACTCGGTCTCTCTCTCCATGCCAATTACAGCAACAATACGGATGGATATGGTATTGTCAGCGATGATATGGTCAAAAATTACCGCGATTCAACGGCCCAAGCAAGCAACGATTCAACGGCTGAAGCAAAATCCAATACCGAGATCGGTGTATCCAATTTCTTTGCCTGCACTCACAATATCGACAAGGTTGTCACCAGTGACTTCAATGTCAATGCTGTCTCTCTGATTTCGAAAGAGCTTTACGACTTCTCCAGCGGAAATCTTATCGAATTCTATAATAACTATAATATCGATACTTCTGCTATCGTCTATATCAACGACATTTTCGAGTATTATAAGGATTAATGTAAAAATAAATCCCTTTGCCTTTTCATAAGACGAAGGGATTTTATTGTGAGTAAAAAACGGACAAACAAAAAGTTCCACTCGCAGGTGGAACTTGATTGTCATTCGAAACAGTCTTCCAGAATTTTGAGCGTCTCTTCTTCGCTGAGCGGATGGAATCCGGCCTCAAGTCCGTTCTGATATGCGCTTTTTGCGATTAGAGGAAGCATATCCTTGGTCGCATTCAGTTCTTTCAAGGTAGTCGGAATCTTCAGTTCCTTGATGAAATTCTCCATCTTTTCGATTCCTTCGGCAATGATTTCATCCTGTGTTTTTCCTTCTCTTGCTACTTGGAAGACATTTACGGCAAATTTTTCGAACTGATTCTTTCCGAATTTAGAGATATATTTGTAGTAAGGATAGGAAATAACGGCAAGTCCTAATCCATGCGGACAATGAGTATAAGCACCTAATTGATGCTCGATTCCGTGTACATTCCAGTCCTGCTTTTTTCCAAGTCCGACAACGGTATTGAGAGCAAGTGTCGCTTCCCACATCAAATTGCTTCTTGCTTCATAATCCTGTGGATTCTTACTAGCTTTCTTTCCGTGATCGATGACAGCCCTCATGAGACCTTCTAGGATATAATCACTTGTATTGTCCCCGTCATCGCTGAAATACTGCTCCATCAGATGAGAGAACATATCGAAGATTCCGCTGACCATCTGTGGATAAGGAACCGTGAGAGTATAGCTTGGATCGAGGATGGAGAAGACAGGGTAGTTGAATTCACCATATACTTTCCCGATTTTCAGCTTCTTTTCTTCGTTTGTGATGACGGAACCTGAATTCATTTCGCTTCCTGTACCGACCATGGTGAGAACTGTTCCGATTGGAGTGACAGGATGGGTGAGATTTTCCTGCCTTTCATAATATTTTCCCCAAGGATCTTTTTCCCCGATACTGGCAGCGATTGCCTTGCTGCAATCAATGACACTGCCGCCTCCGACAGCAAGAATGAATCCGATTCCGTTTTCTTCGATCAGCTTCTTTCCTTCCAGAACGGAAGAATAACTTGGATTTGAATGGACTCCGGAGAGCTCGAAGACTTCCTTTCCGGTATTCTTCAGATGGGAGATGACAGTATCATAAATGCCGTTGTTCTTGATGCTTCCGGTTCCATAGACCAAAAGAACCTTTTTGGAAACTTTTTTCAATTCTTTGTCCAGGTTGGAGATGCTGTTCTTGCCGAAATAAATTTTTGTCGGATTGAAATATTCGAAATTGCCTTCCATAATTAAACCTCCTAATGGCTCTTATATTGTAGAACTTAAATCAAGGTTTAAGTCAAGAGGGAATCAAATATTCGATAAAAAAGCAGACACAAAGTATTGCTTTTGTGTCCGCCTGTTGATTTTCGTTTGGTATTATTGTTATGTGTGTTCTTATTGTGGTTTTTACTTATCCTCATGATTCCATGATTGATTTTTTTCGGAAAAATCTGTTCCAGTGAAAGAAACCGGTGATGCATGGATGGATTTATTTTTCGCAGTGTGCTTTTTGAAGAAATGCATGAAATTGGAATTGATGTTGAGTTTTGTTGCAGTCTTCTCCAAGATAAATACGATTGTGCTTCCTGCCAAGGAATTGACGATGAATTCGACGATGAAGTTGACTCCGATGATTGCAAAGACGAAGACGAAGGGGTTGGCGAAAGTGCCGAGTTGATCTATGGCCGGAGTATTGTAGAAGAAGAGGCAGAAGGTAGTCATGAAGAGAATCGTATTCAGCAATGCTGTGCAGGCAGAACTGATAAAAGTCGCAAAATAGCCTTTTTTATCCTTGATTTTGATAGCATCATGGATAAGTCCCGTAAAAAATCCTACGAGCATTCTGGCAATAAGGCACATACAGATCAAACCGGACCAATACCGGAGAGCTGTTATTTCACCTTTTGCGACGCAGCTTTGAAGTAACAGTGCTGTTGCATCCATACCGAGTACAGCCTGCAGAATGGAAATGAATCCCCAAATCGTTCCGGCAAGAAGCCCCATCCAAGGGCCGAAGATACAGGCGATGATGCTGACTGGTATTCCCATCAGCGTAATCGTCAGGGTTCCTGTCTGGATTGTTCCAATCGGAGTAAAACCAAATAGGAACATGACTGCGATCATCAAAGCCGTTACACTGAGAGTGTAGACGGCATAGTTTCTTCTTTTTTTCATGGATTTTGCCTTTCTTAGTTGTTCTTCATGTAAATGTCGTAAAGACCGTCGAATACGATGTCCGGATTATATGTCATATCCGTTAGAAGGCTTCTCACTAGGGAAGCGTCTGGTCCAGTCAGGACTTTGAATAAGGATGATCCGTGCTCTGTTTCGATTCTTCTGGAAAACTCTTCGATCAAACAAGCGTATCCGTTAAGAATGCCGTTGTTCATGCTTTCTTTCGTTGATTTTCCAAGCATTCTTTTAGGCTTTTCGAATTCGATATCCATCAGCTGTGCGTTGGAATTGAACATCAGGGAAGAAGAAGTCATCAGTCCTGGAAAAAGCGAACCACCGACAAATTCTTTCCTTTTTGTTACAACAACAAAGGAAACAACAGTGGACATATCGACGATTAGGGTATCTCGCTGATAATCGTTGACTCCGCCAAGAGCTTCTGCAATCAGATCGGTTCCGACTTCGCTTGGATTATCCATTCGGATGGCAAGACCTGTTTTCAATGTTCGATTGAGAACGAGGCATTGCTTTTTTAGAAGCATGGTTGTGGCATTTCGGATGCGGTTTGTCAAAGAGGGAACTACAGAAGATAGAATAGCACCATCAAAATCCTGGATGGATAGATGTTCCATTTCTAAAAACGTGGCCAGAATATGCTGATATTCGAGCTCGCTTCTTAGTTTGTCAGCATAGGTTCGAAACGAAAAAACGGCTTTCCTTTCTTGATAGACTCTTATATCAAGGGAAAGATTGCTGAGATCCAGTAGAAGAATCATGAAAAGACACCTCCTGACTATAGTCCTATCTAGGATAGGTACCATGTATACAATGTCTTTGGACTGCATTACTATACAGTTTTGCTTTGCGAAATGCAAGAAAAAACCATGGGACTAACCCATGGCATCAATCTTTCTTATAGAATTTGTAGTGTTTCTTCGAAAACGTGAAAAAGAAGGTATCTTTCAGATTTAGCTCTCTATTGATTTCTTTTATCCGATATCCGGAGTTCTGTAATGCGTTTTGGAATTCTTCTTCGTCCAGTGTCACATCGGATAAGACCGTGCATGTATTTTTAGTGTGGCTTGCCTTGACTTTGATGGCTCTATTTACATGGTCTTTTATAAGAGTGGAGACATGCTCTTCGCACATGGGACATTTCATCCCATCGATTTTCAGTGTATAGCGATTCATAGGAACTCTCCTTTGTTAGACATGGCTAATTATATTCTTTTTAATTGAAAAAGGAAAGGATTTCACTGTTTCTTGGATAAAATTCCCCGGATATTCGAATTCTTCAAATTCTCGAGCATGCTGCTTCGGATAAAGACAAGCGTCGAATAGATATGGTCTTCTTTTTTTTCGGGGTCTTTCACAAGATCGAGAAAGAAATAACTGATATTCTCTCTTTTATGATAGAAATAGAAACTCGGGGTGATGAAGATTTCATTGCCGTCCTCTTTTTCCTGGAGGTTCTCTCTTCTGGATACATCATATCCTTTCGGGATTTGGAAGAAAAAGACAAGCTTTGCTTCAGGGTTCTTCTTGAAATCAATCCATTGAACATCTGAACTGGAATAGGAAAGACCGACCATTTTGAGAAAAGAATCCTTTTCTTCATCGTTTTCCATCAAATAAGAATTGAAGTAGTATGTTTTCTCTGTGGAAGCTAGATTGTTCTGGAGCTCTTTTTCCTGGATGTTTCTGTAAGGCAAAGAAAAGGAGACAGGAATCTCCTTGCCATAGAAACACTGGTAGCAGGTAACTTCTGTTTTCTGACAGGAAGAAAGCAGAAGGGAAAACAGAAGAAGAAAATGGTTCTTTTTCATCTTTAATATAATACCTTAAATGTAAACGGAATTCTTTTTTTTCGGATATCGACAAAGAAAGGAACGTATTTTATCTTTCCTTGGTATTCGAAAACGGGGTAAATCTTTTTAAGACGGTTCGGTATTTCCTGATCTTCAAGGAAGCTAGTGACGTTTTTCTCTTTTAGATTGGTATCGATTGTATCCCCGTCATGACAATTTCTTATGATAAAAGGAAAAGCGGGAATGTTGAAAACACGGGGATCAGAAAGGTCGATGATGAATTTCTCTGTCTCATAGCGTCCTGGTTTGTCAAAGATATAGGAATAGCCTGTCTGCTTGGTTTTATCTATAAAGAAGTGGAAGCAGTTGCGGAAAAGGGATTTCTCATCGGATAGTTCCATTTGGTTGACGGATCTTCCATTTAGGAATTCGTAGGCTTCTTTGCCAAGTCCTGCCAATCTTTTTGAGGATACATTCAGATTTTCTTTTTTCAATAAAAAGAAAAGAAGCCTCCTTTTTTCTTCCTCCGAAAAGCAATCGTAATCCGAAAAAGATATCGGATAGGAAAGTAAGGCAAACTTATGGTAAAGTCCTGAAATCCTTAGATTCTCGCTGTCGATCTCTTTCTGAATCTCTCTTTGCTTGGAAACGGGTATCTCTTCTTTTCGAATCAGATTCCGTTTCGTATGGTTATCGTAGTTAGTGATATCGTCATAGAAAGGAATGCCGTTTTCAATAAGGAATTGAGTAAGTTCTGATTTTGAAATGGAGAGAATTGGCCTATAAACCATCATTCCATTCAAAGTTGTTTTTGGAGGTAATCCGTAAAACAATGGTATGTTCTTTCTCTCTTTCTGAAGAATATATGTCTCAACAGAATCGGTCAATTGGTGGGCAGTCAGAAGTGCAGTGAATCCATATTTCTTGCATAGGGATTCAAAAAGTGTATAACGGTAGATTCTAGCCCAGTCTTCGAAATTACCGTCTTTTTTCCTGTCGTATTCCGTATCATATTTGAAGAGTTCCAGTGAAAAAGAAGAAATCATATCGATAACAAGTTTCTCTTCCTTATTCACAAAAGGCGAATCATGATAGTTGATGTAGCAAACAGCGATTCTGTCCTTCAGTGTGTCTTTATAGTATTCATGAAGCATATAAAGAAGAAAGACAGAATCCGGTCCACCAGAAAAAGCGAGAAGAAACCTTCCCGCTTTCATTTTCAGTTTATCGAATTCTTCAAAGATTCTATTTTTGTTCATTTGTATTCGATGACGATGTCATCGCTGGGAATATAGACGTTGTTACCATCGAAATAGACAGAAGCATAATCCGGATCGACAAGATTCTCGTGTTCTTTCGCTACTTTGTTGTATTGGTCGATGACCTGGGCTTCTCTGGATTTCAAGGAAATGCTGTTATTATAAATGATTACGAAGGCGATACCTAAAACAGCTACAATTGTAGCAAGGGCGATGCTTGTGGAGAGAAGAATCGTTTTTTGGGCTTTGACGCTGAGTCCTTTTTTAGGAAGGAGAGCGCCAGCCGGATTCGCTTTCGTTTCTTTTTTCATGACACAACCTCGTACATTTCGCCAGCATTGTCGATTGTAGAAACCATCCGGATTTGTTTGATTTTGGCTTTCACAGTACGACCTAAAGGCGTTGAGATTTCAATCAAGTCGTCCAACTTGACTTCCAACGATGGTTTAGCAACTTTACCATTGACCCTGACGTATCCTTTGTCGATGAATTCTTTGGCTGCTTCTCTTCTCTTGATGAGACGGGATACTTTTAGATATTTGTCTAAACGCATGATTGATGAACCTCTATATTAGTTTATCGCAAATTGGTCAAAAGAAAAAGAAAATGATTAAGAAAATTGACTTTGCAATTGATTTCCCGGTTTGCGTGCAAAAAAACGGCAAAGAAAAAACCCTCGGATCGGAACTTCCAAGGGTTTTCTTTGCTTGGTCTGAGACCAATTCCCGAAGCGAATTAACGCTTGGAGAACTGACCGGACTTTCTTGCTTTGCGGAAACCGTACTTCTTACGCTCGACAACTCTGGAATCAACAGTGAGTAATCCAGCAGCTCTGAGCTGAGCACGGAATTCCGGATTGGCCTTGACTAAGGCTCTTGCGATGCCAAGACGTAAGGCACCGGTTTGTCCGGAGTAGCCACCACCAACGATGTTGGCCTTGATGTCGTACTTACCTTCTGTGCCAGTGACCTTAAGAGGCTGAGTGGCGTCAAGGATAAGAACTTCATGAGGCAGATATTCGTTGATTTTCTTTCCGTTGATGACGATTTCACCAGTGCCAGGAGTAACGAAGACTCTGGCAACGGAAGATTTTCTTCTGCCGACGGCAGCGTAGATCAATTTTTCACTCTTTGCCATAATTACTTCTCCCTCTTAGCGGTTAATTCGACTTCAATCGGCTTTCTATCCTGTCTGTCATGTTCAGCGCCTTCATAGACGAAAAGCTTACGGATCATCTGCTTTCCTAAGGATCCCTTCGGAAGCATTCCCCAAACGGCTCTTCTGACCATTTCAGTAGAATAGTGTTCCTTCATGACCTTGGCGGAACGGGTTCTAAGACCACCATAATTATGACTCTTGTTGTCATAATACATCTTGTTGTTGATCTTGTTTCCGGTCAACCAAACCTTCGAGCAATTGACGACGATAACGAAGTCACCGCAGTCGAAGTTCGGAGTGTATTCCGGTTTGTTCTTTCCCATAAGGATGACTGCGATTTCGGAGGCTAATCGACCAAGAGTTTTGTCAGAAGCATCGACGACATACCATTTTTTGGCGACATCGTTCTTCTTATAAATTGTTGTTTGACGTGTCATTTTGTCAAATATCCTTTCTTGAATCTCGAGCAAACTGTAACCTTACCGGGGTGTAGTTCACAATTAGCCAACGATTATTATATTAAATGTTGTCAAGCAAATCAATTAAAATCCAAATATTTTCAACAAGAAAAAATAGGCTTCCGCCTATTCTTTCCTTTGTTTCGATAAGAAAAAAGAACTTACTTCCGCAATCAGGGATAGACCGAAGAAAATCAATGCGGCAAATGGAATGTAGGATGGGAATCCAATCAGAAGAATGGAGCCGGTCAAACCCAAAAGCGTAGCAATAAGAAAAAGGAAATGTGCCTTTGTAAATAGTGAAACGAATCCTAGACACCAGATTTCAAGAGAAACGACTAGGACGGCCAACCAAAGTTCGGAATATCCGCGAAGGAATAGACAGATGAATTCGGATACTGTAGCAAGAATAAGGAGAATGAAAATGAATAAGTTGAGTTTCTTTTTCATAGTTGTTACCTGAAGAAACGAAGAAGAGAATCAAACAAAGAGACTCTCCAGCTTCTTGCGGAATGATATCCCATCGTTATTTTGACATATTCCGTATTTTCTTTTGTGAACCATTCATTTCCGTCTTTGAGCAGTTCATCTACCATCTTCCGATGTTTGTTATAGGCAAAATCGAAAATCCCGTCAGCATTGAACATATAATTTATCTTACAGCCATCGTATTTTTCTTGATTGAAGGCATCTAAGATCAAACTGCTGTCAATGGAGGAAGAATAGCATCCGAAATAGGAAAAATAGTCAAAATTCGAAACCATGCCTGCTTTTAAGGTGAGTCTGGCTCCATTTGACAGACCGGCAATGGCCCTGTGGTCTCTAGAGGCCTTCAGTCCGGCCTCATCTTGACTTGAACTGTGGGTTGAATACTTCGCTTCCACGTTCGGAACGATATCGTACCTCAGTTCGTTGCTGAAATTCTGATTGGATTTTTCTTTTACGGGTGAATAGTCTTTGATGTTCTTGATGGTGTCGTCCCCATATAATCCATAACTGTATGTGTTTGGGCAGACCACGATGAGAGGTTCGATGATTTGATTGTAAATCATATTGTCGAGCACTTTTTTTGCCTGAATGGTATCAAACCATGTGTTGATATGATCGACGCTCTGTTTGTCTGTCCCATGAAGCAAATAAAGAATGTCGTACTTTTTTTCTTTGCTATATTGATAAGGTAAATAGACGTTGCATTTTTTTGTTTCCGTTTTGTTGCTGTTGTCGACATAATCCCTTGTTTCGTAGGATAAGCTTTCGATGGTCCCCTTTTCGGAAATATCGCTGTCCAGATATTTGCTTTCTACATCCCATGTCTGAATACTAGCAGTATCGGATTGTCTGTTAGAACAGCCACAGCAGGAGATTGCAATCAAAGTGGCGGCAAGAAGCAACGCATGGCGATTTTTCATTTAGATCTCCTTGAATTCATAATAAGGGTCTGCAATGTTGCAGACCCTATTGTTTTATTTTTCGGAAACGGCAGTTTTTTCTTTTGAAAGACCGATAGAGAACCCGACGGCGGTTAGAACGGTTGCCAAAATATCGAAAATCCAGAAGAGGAAGAAAGCGACGTCAAAACTGTTTCCGTCGACACCGAAGGCGACATTGGAGATGAACAGCATTTCCGTATTAAGAAGGACGGTTAACGATGAAGCGTAGAGAACGACCGGAACAATTCCGAGAATTCCGAAATCTTTGAAAAGGCAGAGAATATTTGTGATCAGACCGATGACAAGAAGAACAACGGCTGCTGCAGAGACAGGGGAAAGGTAATTTCCACCTCTTGCGGTATAGACAATTAGAGTGAGAAGGGCAAAAAGGAAACCGAGAGCAGACAGATAGAAACCGGTTTTCTTGCCGGAAAGGAATTTTTTCAGCATTTATCTTTCCTCCTTCTTGGAGACGGCGAAATTGTAGACAATAAGACCTAATGATGCAGCCGTCAAAACGGACGAGACGCTGACTAGAGCGATAAGAGCATTATCATACCAGGTATTGACATTGACAATACGGCTAGAAGAGGTAAGTCCGTTCATTGCAGCACTGTTGGCAAAGTTGTAAAGCTGACGATGGATGGCTTCTCTCATGTTGGACATCAATTTGTAGTCTTTTGTGATATCGATACCCTTGAGATAGTTGGCAAATCCAGTTCCGGATGTACAGAACATGGTAGTTCCGGCTTCATAGGCGAGCTGCGGTTCCATCAAAGAACCCTGTTTCTGTCCGAAGTCTGTCGTGACATTTCCTTTGAATCCCCATTCCTTTTCCATGACATTCTTCCAAAGATTGGAATGGTGTCCGGTCCAGACGAGTCCGAGTCTGTTGAATCCGCCCATGACGGCAGAGCAGGACTTATCATCATCACCTGTGGTTTCGAAGGCATATTGGAAGGCTCTGAGGTAGTTTTCACGGATGGCCTGTTCATTAGAGAATGTGCAAACGCCGATACGATTTGTTTCTTGGTCATTGAGGAAGAAATGCTTCAGATAAGGAATGGTACCCTTTTCCATAGCACCCTTGACTTCTTTTTCACATAGTTTGCCGGCTAAATAACCATCTTCAGAATAATATTCAAAGTTTCTTCCTCCGCAAGCGGTACGGTGAGTATTTGCGGCAGGACCATACCATCCAACTCCTCCTCCCCAAAGTCCTTCTTCTCCGAATGAGAGACCGACTTTGTAGGTCAAATCAGCATTCCAAGTACCGGCAATAATGGTTTCGGTCGGATAAGAAACCATAAGTTCGTCGGTTTTCTTTACATTTTCGGCATCGTATTGTTTGGTGTAGTCTTCGATGTAATTTGATTTTGTCCAAGCGGAAGGACCATCGACAGCAGTTGTGGCATTAAGACCGACGGATTCGATTTTATTTCTTCCCTGAGCAGTTGAGGAAAGATAATCGTCGATGGTAAGCTGATCCAGAAGTTTGTTCCAGTTCTCATCGTCGTAATCGGCACCGATCATCATGGCAAGTGTGTATTTCTTCTCTGCACCTGTTGTGATCTTGGATGTATCGGAATCTCCCTTCACATAGGCAGAAGGAGATGTTGTTCCATCATTCTTGCTGGAATAATAGGAATCGATTTCCTTGATCATTTGATCCGTTGCTGTCAAAGAAACGGTTTCCGGATACGTCTTGTCCCAATCACTTCTGGAAAGATAGGTGATTTCTTGATTGGTTCCTTTGGTGTAGTAGTTCAAGTCGGTGGAGTCAAACTGGTTGGTGACGTTGGCTTTGGTAGCACTTAGACGGTATTCATCTTTGTCGAATGCGGTCTTGGTGACTTTTCTTACTTTGCTGGCCTCTCCTTTTTGATCCATTCTTCCCTTCTGATCAGAAGTGACTTTCATTTCAAGAATGTTGTTCAAGGCATCATGGGCACTATCTCCGATAGCAAAGTAGTAGTCGCCCTGCTCTAAGACATAGGTCTTATTCAAAGTGTAGTCATAACTGGCGATGTCACGCAAAGAGACGTCCAGTGTAATCGTTTCGGATTTTCCAGGGGCAAGCAAATCGGTTTTTGCGAAACCGCAAAGCTGTACTGCACTTTTTTCAATGCCGTTATCTGTGTAAGGAGTCTGCGCATAAAGCTGGACGACATCCTTTCCGGAATAATCGGAAGATTCGTTTTTGACGGTTACAGTGACTTTGGCACTCTTATTTTCCCAGTCGATGGTGAAATTATCCAATGTTTGGTGGAAGGTGGCATAGGAAAGACCATAACCAAACGGGAACTGAACCTCTTCGGAATAATTCCAACCGTTTTTGGAGGCGACTGCACCCTTTGAAGAAGCGGCATTTCCCTTTCCTAGGACATAATCCTCATAACGGGTCTCATAGTATTTATAGCCGACATAGATTCCCTCTTCATAGACAAGATATTTTCTAGAATCAGGATTGGTAATGGAATCCTTGTTGACATAATCGAAATTGCCGAAATTCTTCATGGAAGGAGCACTCTCGACATCTGTAACATACGTGTCAGCAAGATGACCGCTTGGAGTCGTTACACCAGTCATGATATCCGTCACGGCGTCTAGACCAACTTCACCAGGGCCTCCGATATATAGGCAGGCATCGATGTTGTAGTCTTTCAAGAATCCAAGTTCAGGAGTATTGAAGGTGTTGACTAGGACAATACGCTTCTTGAACGGACCGTTCTTCATGAGTTCAAGTACGGATTTCTCATCCTCATTCAAAGAAAGATAATCGCTTGTCAAGTCGGTTCCTTCGTTGCCAATTCTTGTCAAAACGAAAATGGCTGCATCTGAATAATCGTTGAAAGAGTTTTTTTCTGTATCCGTGAATTCGTCTGCATTAAGTTCATTGATACCATTGATGGTGCGGAAATTCATTGTCTTTCCACCCCAACCGGAGGACTCTTTAAAACCTTTCTTTTCGTCATAGTTCTTCTGATAGAAATCATAGACGGTTGTATTTAAAGAGAGTTTTCCCTCGCATGCTTTCTTCAAATCGACTTTTCTATCTGCACTGGAAGTGACACCACCGCTTCCTGTTCCTCCAAGAGCAAGATCTACTTGGTTGTAACCGAAGAAAGTGACTTTGGAATTCTTTGCCATCGGAAGTGCATTGTTTTCGTTTTTCATCAAAACAGTGCCTTCAGCCTGAACGTCCTTGGCAATGGTACGTCCATTGTTCATGACATCCTTATAGTTCGAATAATCACTTTTGAAGTGGATAGGATTTTCATCTGTTTTCCCATCGACGATCTTTGTGCTGCTGATATTCAGGAATTTGTTGATATATCCTGACCATTCCTTTGTTACAGCGATTCCACCGATTGAAACGGATAGAACGATGCTGGATACAGACAGAATGGAACGCCATAATCCGTTTTTACCCAATTTTTTCATGGTTTTCTCCTTGCTTTCAGGGATTACTCGAGATTTTCCCTTGACGTTATTAGCATAATGAAACCCGTTACATTAGAAAAGCCTTTGACAAAAAACGGAAAGAAATTGGCAAAAAGTGTAAAGTTCAGGCAGCCTTTGTCTCAGGTATTGGAAAAATAATGTCGGCACAGTAAAGCCCGTTTTCCTGGTGAATGCGGATGTTCCCATCGTATTTTTTTGTGATATAGCTTACACTTTTCAAACCAAAACCATGGAAGCGTTCATCCCCTTTTGTGGAGACGGGTAGACCATCTTTGAAAACCAGTTTCTCGTCGCAAAAGTTTTCCATATGGACAAGAATGATATTTGCCTTTTTTGAAATCTTCAATAAAATAAATCTTTTTGCTTCATCTTTAACCGTCTCTTCGTATTCGATGGCATTGGAAAGAAGATTCCCGAACAGGGAAGTCATATCGGCTACCTTGATGAAATCGAGAGGGTTATCTTTTGCCATGATATAGAGAGGGATGTTCTTTTTACGACAAAGATAAGATTTTTCGCTTAATACCATATCTAAAGTCTTGTTTCCTGTCTTTGGGCTGCTTTCGTATTTTTCTACGGCATCCTGAAGTTCTTTTAAATCATTGTCATTCAGACTTTTGCTTGCTCTAAAATCGTTGATGAAATGCTTGAGGTCGTGGGCTTTCATATTTAGGATGTCGATATTTTCTCTTACGATTTGATAGTATTTGTCGGATTGAGAGATGAATTTTTCCAAATATTCGTTTTCTTCGACTTTGTTTTTATATCCCAAGAATCCAAATTGAAGAGTCAGGGCAATGACATCCGAAAAGACGAGCGGAAGCCGAGTCACCCAGAGAGTATCGATTTTGTATACTTGAAGTAAAAACTGGACAAGATAGCAGAACATGGCGGAAATCACAGCAATCGGAAAAACACCTTTTCCGGATAAGGAAACACCTTTTTCTGTATCTGTGTTCTTGATGATAAGAAAATAGGCGGCAGAATAGACGACTAACATGACTCCGACAGATAAAAAGAACCAACCAAGGGATGAAAAACAGTTGGACAAAGGGAGATAAATCAGATTTTCTACATTGTGAGAAAGATTTTGAATCAATTGTGCACCCACACACCAAAAAAGAATATCCTTGATCTTATTGTCGAATACAAAGCAGAAACACCCAAACGAAATCAAGAAAATGGTAATTGATGTGAGACCGGAGATAACAGAATTCAAAAGATTCGTCAAAACAAGTGAAAGAAGAATATAGACAGAAATCGCAATTATAATTCTTACCGTGAATTTCTTTTTTCTTCGATAACATTTGAAAAACAAAAGCTCGGCCAAGAGAATTTGAAGAATATAGCCATGATACGTATGGATTGCAAACAGTTGCTGTATATTCATATTTTATCTCCGAAATACTGTATGAGGTCGTTAAGGAAGGAGGACTTATAAACCCGACTCAAAGGTAATGTCTCTCCGTCTAAGACGACATCGTTGTTGGAATAGTTATCTACAAAAGCAAGGTTTACGATTAAGGATCGATTGATTTCCGAAAAAATACCCTTCTTTATTTTCCCTTTGATGTTATCAAGCGAATCCCTTGTTCTGACTGTATCATCCTTACAGTGGAAATAGACATAATGTTTGATGCTTTCAATATATTTGATTTCTGAAAGCTTTATTTTTCGGATGGTATTGGCACTGTTTATAACCAAATAGGAATCGGAAATGGACTGGATATGCATGACGAATTTGTTCATCTTGATTTTGAAGAAATCATATTCCATTGGTTTGATCAGAAAGTCATAGGCATTGACCTCATAACCTTCAATCGCATATTGCGCCATCTCCGTCAAAAAGACCAGACAAACTTCATTATCTATTTTTCTTAGTGCTTTGGAGGTCTCAAGTCCATTCATTTTGGGCATAGCTACATCCATGAAAATCAGGTCATAATTTTTCTTGTAATCCTGGATGAAATCTTCGCCATTAGTAAAATAGAAAACTTCGAATGAAGTTTTGGTTTCCTGCTTGTATTGGTTTAGGAAAGAAGCGATGAGATCAGACCATTTCTTTTGGTCTTCGACAACTGCGATTTTAATCATGGATTATATTATCCCAAATAGGATTCTAACAAAATTTTGATGCCGATTGCGATGAAAATGATGCCTGCGATGAGTTCTGCCCAATCAATCAGATGTTTTCCTATTTTCTTTCCGAAGAACGTTGTAAAGAAAGACAATATAAATGTGATTCCGCCAATCATGGAGAAGATGATCTGTGAATTAAGAATAGAGTATTGGAGCGGAGAATAGACAAAACCTATGCAAAGGGCATCAATGCTGGTTGCAACGCTCTGAACTATGATTTCTTTGAACCCAAGGACGTTTTTCTTTTTGTTTTCTTCCAGATATTCTTTTTCTTCTTTTCTTTCCTTCCACCATTCGATAATGTTCTTGATGCCAAGAAGACTGAGAAGAACAAAGGCAATCCATGGAATGAAGGCAGTTAAGCTTTTTGTAATAGATTCATTTAAACCATAGTTGATAACAAGATAAAAGATAAAATACCCGATGGTAGGCATCAGATATTGGAACAGACCGAAGAAGAAAGCCAAGAGAGTGATCTTTCTTTTCTTCATGTCCGGTTCTTTGATTCCATCCGTGACTCCAACTGTCATGCAGTCCACACTCATGCTGATAGAAACCAAGACGGAATTCAGCCAATCGATATTCATTTTCCGGTAACCTTTTCAATGTATTTTTTTAAATACAATACCATGATTCTATCAAAAAAGGGGATGGTTCGTTATATAATATAAAAAAGATTGGAGTCTTTTCTTATGAATCATAATATTCTTGTTGTCGATATTGGAACACAATCTTTAAAAGCCAGTGTTATCTCTTCAGAAGGTGAAATTTTATGTTTTCATCAAATAAAATATGAGAGACCATATCTCTCTCCAAAAGAGGGATATGCAGAACAAAATCCAGAATATTATCTACAAAAACTATGTGAGGCAACAAGAATCCTAAAGGATGAATCCTCTGAACTGATGTCGTCTGTTCAGGCGATGACCATTGTGGATTTTAGAGACAGTTCTGTCATTTTGGATAAAAATGATAAACCTATTCGCGATTCTATTCTTTGGCTTGATCAACGAATCGTAAGATTGAAAAATAAAAATCTTAAACTTTGGGAAAAGATGTTGTTTACGATTGTCGGTATGAAAGATACCGTAAAATACAATAGCGAAAGAACAGCAAGCTTTTGGCTGAAAAAATA
>DHKM01000036.1 GCA_002404835.1 Caryophanales bacterium UBA4694
CCCCAATTATTCTTATCTCTTTATCTTTTTTGAATTAAGGAAAAATAGTATAATAAAATGTATATTTTTAGGAGCATCACTTTCATGAAATTAGCCATTAAACGAGTCGAATTTCTTAAGATCTTGAATTTTGCAAATCAAATCATTCCAGCCAAAAGTCCGGAAAGTCAATTTATGAATTTCCTTCTTCGTTGCAGTGAAGAGGGTTTATCTGTCATTGCCAGTGACGGAACCATATCCACCAAAATCGAACAACCATTGAAAAACAGTCAAGGTGAGGATATCATCTTCAACATCAATCCTGGCTTTATCCAGGTTCCGGCAAAATATTTCCTCGATATTATTTCCAAAATCGGAGGAGATATGGTTACCATCGAGATGGTCGATAGCACGATGCTCAACATTTCCGACGGTATCAATAACTTCAACCTCAAGACCAAAGCCGGAGAAGAGTATCCGGATGTCAATCTAGCTATCCCAGAAAACAATAACGGACTTTCCGTTCAACTAGCTGACTTCAAGAAGCTCTTTGATGCAACGTCCTTTGCCGCAGCTACAAGAGGACCAAAGGAACTTTTCCAAGGCATCAATATCCGTGCTCATGATGGGAAGCTTTATTTCTTGGCCACGGATTCCTATCGTATGGCAAGATATGCCGTTCCTCTTGAAGACAGCCAAGCCCAAATTGATTTCACCTGTCCGGTCAAAGCCCTGGATATGGTCAGCAAGATTTCCGAAGAGGGATCCTGTACCATATACTTCGACGAACAGAGCGCCCTCTTTGTCTCAAACGGAATCACTCTTTCGACAAGACTGATCCGAGGAGAGTTCCCGTCTGCCGATCGCATTATTCCTGCTTCATTTGAATACACCTGCAAAATGAACACCAGCGAATTTCTCAATGCTGCCGATCTGATCAAGGTCGTCACTTCCTATGAAAACAAGAACAATCAGGTTAAGCTTATCCTCTCAAAGGATACCGGCGTCACTTTGACGGCAAAGTCCACCAATTATGGTGATGGTAAGACGGTTCTCAGAGAAAGCGAAATCTCTTTGCCGGAGGGACAGAGTATCTTCGAAATCGGATTCAATCTTGAATATGCTGTTGCTGCCGTCAAGGCTTTGAACTCTCAGAGTTTTACGTTTGAATTCGTCTCTCCGACCAGAATGTTCATGCTGAAGAATGATGATCCGGAAAACATCCAGATTGTCACGCCGATACGTATGAACTCTTTCGAGAATTAAAGACAATCGGGTAAATCAGACCGCTTTGTGAAAAGGCGGTCTTTTTTGTGAAAATCACTTAATAAACATATGTATGAGTTGCTATAATTAAATCATAAAATCCGCAGGGGGTTCATCTATGACGAAAGAACAGGCATTGATTCTCTGGGACCAGCTCTTCCTAGGCGCAGAAGTCGCCTATGACTATGCTTCCCATGAAATACATAGAGACGATTATCAGAATGACGAAAATGGATTTGGCTGGGATGTCGATACGAAGCTTCCTCTATCTGCCGGTGGTACTTTAGCGGCATCCAATATGACGATTTCCTCGATGCTGACAAAATCCATACGAGGCGGAAGAGCTTCTTTCCGTATCGGAAACTTCTCTTATCAGGTTCGGAAAGGTAAGAGGTACAACGTATTCGAAATCTTCGATGTGACAGAACCTCATTCCCCTGTTTCGATGGAACCGGACAAAGGAAATCAGGATCCGCATTATAACGAAGCGAGAAAACGCAAATCTTTGGAAGCCAAGAAAACCTATTCTTCGGCTTCGGATTTTCTGTCTCAGTTTTTGAAAAATCGAAGAAAAGAAGAAAAAACAGAAGAAAAACCGTTGTTTCAGGCAAGAGAAGAGAAAGAGGAAAACAAACCCATCGAAAAGAGGCAAGAATCCTCAGAAGAAAAAATACCAGTCGAAGAAACAGAAGGAAAAATCCAAGAAGAGAATAAGGATGCCAAATGGAATTTTACCAATGAAAAGTTTGAATACGAAAGACCTCAGGAAACCTTTGACAAATCCAAGATCGTCGAACATAGTGAACCGATTGTAGCCGTCACTTTCCAGGACAATGAAGCCAAATTCATCAAAACGGAACCCTTTGAGGAGAACCAATGGAAAGATATCGATGGAAGGACAGATGCCATTGAATCCGTTCAGGATGTGAAATTCTTGGAAAAAGCAAAAGAAACATCGATGAATCTGGTAGAAGAAAAGACTCCGGATATCGATGGAATCGAAGAGACGGTCAAGACCGCATTCCAGTCCGAGTCTGAAATGATAAATGCCCGGAAAGATGAAACAGAACCCAAAATCACATCGGAAGAAGAACCTGATGATCCTAAGAATCTAGTCGAAGAAAAAGAAGAGATTTCTCCGATTGCTTCTTCGGTTGAAGATAAAAACGAGACTGAAGAGGAAGAAGATAAAATCGTCGAAACGGTGAAAGAAGAGGAAAAAGAAGCTGAACCGGAAAAAACGGCTTCGGAGGAGAAACCGGAGCAGGCTGCTTACAATGAATCTTCAGCAACGGAAATCGATGAAGATTTTGATGTCGATGACGATGATACCATCGTCATTCCGGAAAATTCGGAAGCACCTGATACGAATGCCGATATCGGCGGACTTCTTCATAAAATCGAGTCTCTTAAGACTCTGGTCCATGACCTGGAAAGAAAGCAGAAGGATGCTGATTGGAAGATGAATCAGCTCAATGTTTCCTTCCAGACAGAAAAAGAAGAAAACGAAAAGAACAAGAAGGAAAAAGAGATACTAAGTCAGAACTTGGACAAGGCCAATGATGAACTGGAAAAAGCCAAGGAGATTTCTTCTTCTCTTGAGAACAAAGTGCAGACATTGGAAGAAGAGAGCAAGTCTTCCAAGGAAGAATATGAAAGACTCTCCTCTGAATTGAAACAGGCAAACGAAAAACTGATCAATTCCAATCAGGAAAACAAAAACAAGGAAACACAGATCATTTCCCTGAACGAGTCTAGACAGAGTCAGCAGAATCAATATGTGGAAATCACCAAGAAACTTTCCGATGTTTCTCTAACTCTTCTGGAAAGCCAGAAGAAGGAAAAAGAACTTGAAACAGAGATTCAGGTAAAGGAAGATGAAATCAAGACTCTGAACGAAGAAAAAGAAAATCTGACAAAGAACAAGGAAGCATTGGAAACGAAGGTATCTGACATGGATTCAGATATATTGAAACTGAATCAGGCTTCCGATGAACTGTCCAATCAGATCGAGAAGCAAAAGCGATATCTCCTTCTTTCCCAATGCCACATCCAGGAAAAGTATTTCGATATCTGCCTGGATTACATGAGAGAAAACCAAATATACTTCTCCGAAGAGAACGTCTATATGGCATTGAGTTTCAATCCGCAGTGGGAGAAGAAAGAAAACGGAAATGTAATCTATGCTCCTCAGGAGGAAAAGAAGGAAGAGGAGACATTGGATGACAACCGCATGGTTGTGACTACGGTCGATGAAATCGATGTCTCGTATCTTACCAGGGAAATCGAAAGGGAAAAACTTGCCTTGAAGCTGTTCAAGGAAGTCTTTGGAGCGGATGTCTATGAGACAAGCGATTTTGCCGGAAGACTGATCCGCTATTCGGAATACAAGAACGGAAAATCCGTTTATGGATGGGACTTTGTCAGATTGGATGATAATGGTCAAGACAGCAAAGACAATATCGTCATAGCAAGTCTAAGATCTTTGACTGATTTCAACAGAGACGAAGAATTCATGACCAATGGCCATCGTTTCAAAGTCTTGGACAAAGGCGACAGGAAAGTCTTGGATTCTACGGAATATATCACCAATCCATACAATTTCACTCAGGCGATGAGCGTTGTCGAGAACGAGTGCAGCAAATCGGTCCCGCTTGTCTACATTTTCATCAAATATACAGGAATCAAGAGTGAAATTGTCTCCCAGGATAACCAGAAGAAATTCAACGACCTGATCGAAAGAACCGTGAAAAGATGCTGCCCGAACAGTTATCTTCAGCTTCAGACCATCCGGGATCACACCTTCATCACCTTCGATGCCTCCATCGACGGAGCCTATAAGGAAGTCTATCGTTACTGCATCCTCCTGAATTCTTATCGTACGGCATTCAAGAGGGCAAAACTCATCAATGCCATCATCATCCTAGATGAACTTAAGGCACCGATTGCTTATCATCATTTCACTTTCGAACAGCTCATCAACGAATTGAACGATGTCGATCTCAGAGCAATCAAATATACCGTGAACAATGTTTCCATCGTGGATTCCTTGATCAAGAGAACCGTCCATGTCGGTCCTCAGATCATCAAGAATATTCCTGTGGATCCGAAAACCCTGGTTGAATCCAAAATCGGAGAAGGGAATTTCGCCATTGCCTATAACTTCAATGAACACTTCTATGAAATACCGTACATTTACGAGATCATGAAGAAATGATTTCACGTGAAACAACTAAGGAGAGAACAAATGAAAGTCACAGAAAGATTTCTGAACTATGTAGCCATCGAATCCACCGCCTATGAGCCAAAGGAAGACAGCTGTTCCAACGATAAGATTCTCGATATGACAAAGCTTCTTTTGAAGGAGCTTCAGAAGCTTGATCCTGAGGAAATCAGCGTCAATCAGTACGGAATCATCGACTGCAAATTCAGAGGAACCGGAGACAAAGGAAGGCTTGTTTTGTGTTCCCATATGGATACTTCCAACCAGGCAAGCGACAAGGATGTAAAGGTCAAAATCGATGTCTATGACGGAAAAGACATTGCTTTGAACGATCATATGTCCCTCAGTGAAAAAGAATTCCCGTTCTTAAGCCGTGCCAAAGGCCATCATATCATCCATACGGACGGAACTACCCTTCTTGGCGGAGACGACAAAGCAGGAATTGCCATCATCATGACCGCCTTGAACGAACTTTTGAAGGAAAATGTCCCGACAAGGCCGCTTGAAATCATTTTTACGACCGATGAGGAAATCGGCGTCGATGCTGAGCATGTCTCCATGGATCTTGTCACCTCAAAATACGGATATACGGTAGATGGAGGCGCATATGACTATATTTCGACGGAGACATTCACGGCCTATAGCATGCAGGTGAAGGTCGTGGGAAAATCCATCCATCCAGGAGCGGCGAAAGACAAGATGGTAAATGCATCGAATGTCCTTATCCGGTTCCAGAATGCTCTTCCGGAATATCTAAGGCCGGAAGATACCGACGGAAAAGAGCCGTTCTATCATTTATGCAGCATCCATGGAAGCGAAGAAGCGGCCTATGGGGAATACATCATCCGTTCCTTCGACGAGAACCAGATTCAGTCTCTCATCGAATTGGCGAAAATTACGGCACGGCGAATCAATGATTCCCTTGGCTATATTGCCATCCAGCTTGACATCAAGAACCAGTATCACAACATGAAGGTCGAACTGGACAAACATCCGGAGATTCTGGAAGAAATCGAAGGCGTCTATAAGAAATTGGGATTGCCGTATCAGTATGAGTCGGTCCGTGGCGGAACCACCGGTTCCCAGCTTTCCTTCATGGGGCTTCCCTGTCCGAATCTCGGAACTGGAGACTACAATTGCCATGGTCCGTATGAGTATGTCGACGAAGAAGAAATGGAGAAGATGGTTGATGTTGTCAAGGAGCTGATGAAGGCCTAAATTTCCTTTTGCAATAAGGATAAATATATATATATTAACTAATTCGTAAAAAATACATAATAGCTGTAAGCGTTTACAGTTTTTTGCCTATTGTTTCACACTTTTTTATCGTTTTTTTGATATTTTTGTTAAAATAAAAACAAAAACAGGCGACTTTCCTTGAAAACCGCCTGTTTTATATTAAAAAATAGTGAAAATTGATTGTATTGTTCTTAAATTTCAACCTTCTTTTCGATAAAATAGTTTCGCATTAGTTTTCGGAGGTAGATTTTAATATGAAGAAAATTATTACATTGCTTGGTGTAGTGGCTACTTTGAGCCTTTCTGCAGGCTTGAATAAGACAAACACCATTGATCTTTCTAAAATCAGAAAAGACAAGACGACGTCTTTTGTCATCGAAGTCGATGATAATCTTGATTATCGCACCAATGCCGGAAGCAGAAATCGTGCCTTGAACGACATCAAGTACAAACTGACAGGATTCGATTATTCCATTCCGTACGTCTATGACAGAGTACTCAATGGTTTTGCTGTGACCGTAAAAAGCTCTCAGGCTTCTCTTGCCGAGGCAGTCATGAAGACCTCTTCCTATGTCTCGAAGGTCACAAAGGAAACCCGTTATGCTGCTCCTACCGGAGACAATATGACGACAACGACCTATGTCAACGGTGCTCAGACTGTAGACAAATCTACTTCTGCCGAAAAGACTGCCTATCAGAACCGTGAACTCATTCTTAAGAATGTCTCCGCTTCCGATATGGGTGCCACAAATGAACAGATCAAGGCTGTCACAGGAAAAGACGCAGCTTTAGGAAAAGGTGTTACAATCGGTATCATCGATACAGGTCTTATTCTCAATCAGGTTTCCGAATTCACCGATGAGAACGGACATGCGGTCGAAAACACCTATCGCACCGCTGCTGTAGACAATATGAAGAAGAACGGACTTGAGAACTACATCAATGCTCCTGCCTTCCGTCCGTTCACCGATCAGGACAACTGGTCCGATACGCTTTCCAGAACCAAGATCGAAAGCGTCAAGAAGGGACTTACGGGTTCTAAGTACAAGTATCTCAACAACAAGATTCCGTTTTCCTATGACTATGTCGGAAATGACGATAACGTCAATCCGGATCCGGAAGAAGGCAATCATGGTACCCATGTTGCCGGTCTTGCCGCAGCCAACGGAACGGATTTCCAGGGTGTCAGCAAGAATGCCCAGCTTGCCATCTTCAAGGTTTTCGGAGACAAGGCTACTGGTGCCGGTGATGCTGCGATTGCCGCTGCATTGAACGATGCTGCTACGCTTGGTCTTGATATGGTCAACCTTTCCTTGGGTTCTCCGTTGGATGAAAGCAAATCTTCTTCTGGTTCTGCTGTCATCCGTGCTCTTGAGAACTGCTCCAAGGCCGGTACCATCGTCAACTTCTCTGCCGGTAACGACGGAAAAGGATCCTTTGCTTCCACCAAAGGCTACTCCCAGTGGTCTATGGATACTACCGAATCCGGTATTCTCGGAAGCTATGCTGCCGATAGCAGCAAGGCCAACATCGTCGCTTCCTCCAACCCGACCGAAAAGTTCTATTCTGCCTTGATTCAGGCTAATGGAGAGGTCGTCCAGTTTGAAGATCAGATGGTCAACAAGGCCGGTTCTTCAACTTCCTATCCGACAGAATATCCGTTTGCGGAAACCATCAAGAGCTATGGTGAGGATACCGTAAACTATCCGAACCTTAAGAATGCCGACGGCTCCTATAACTTCGTCCATGTCAAGGATCACGGAAAGAAGGAAGGCTATGCCCAGACTGCAAACGGCGATATCGATCCGACAAACTACCAGGGAAAGATCATCGTCGTCGACCGTGGCGGTTCCGTCACTTTCGAAACTATGGCTCAGAACGCCGCTGTTGCCAAGGCAGCTGCTTTGATTGTCATCAACAATACGACCGAAACGGCATTCTCCATGAGCATGTCCTTCGGTAACTTCACTCCGAATTTCCCTGTCGTCTTCGTTCTCGGCTCTGCTGCCTCTAGTCTTAAGACTTCCGTCGACAAAGAATCCACGGGAACCTTGACGATTGTTTCCAACCAGATGGCAACGACTGCAGACGGAAACGGCATATCCAGCTATTCTTCCGATGGGTCCATCAGCGATCTGGAACTTACTCCGACAATCTCTGCACCTGGTTATCAGGTCATCTCTTCCATTTCCGCCGATGTCAATGGTACCAAGAGCGGAAGCACAAGAATCTATAATTCCAACCTTTATGGTTATGAATATATGCAGGGTACTTCCATGGCTTCTCCGAATCTTACCGGTGCCATGGCCGCTGCCCTTTCCGAGTATGTTCCGGGTTCCGGAAGCAAGGCCGTTGCCAACGAAGAGGAGTTCATGAAGAAGAAGAGAGAACTCTCTAGCCTTGCCATGTCTACTGCGGATAGCAATATCGGTACCAACAAGAAGTCCGAATCCGTTCGTCGTCAGGGTGCAGGTGAAATCAACGCCTCCAGAATCCTGGCTGCCGACTCTTATGTTACAACTGATCTTGTCTCATCGGATGTTCTTGCCAAGTCCAAAGCCGAACTGAAGAACAGCAAATCCCTTGAGACTGGCGGAACCTTATATCATGCCGACCTCAGCAAGGACGAAGAAGCTTATATCAATATTCCGTATACCATCCACAACACTTCTTCCTCCAGTAAGACCTATAAGCCGTCTTTGCAGCTGCTGATTCCTGCCTTGGATGTCCAGTATACTGCTCAGGATGCCTATGATGCTTATTACAACCAGGATTCCACCAATACCGAAACCATGGCCGAGAATATTACCGGAAATGTCACGGCTTCCATCTATGATGATGAAGTCGAGGTTCCGGAAAGTGCCTATGTCTCCGGAAGAGAGAACATCACAGTGGCTCCGGGAGCTACAGCTACCGGCACAATCAAAGTCCGTATCGATAACCTTGCCTTCAGCAAAGAATTCGGAAATACGAGCATCACGAAGGACAGCAAAGGAAACGATGCAACCAAATTCGAAAAATATACCTGCGAAGATTTCACGGGTACTCTGAGAGAATATTTCAACAAATACTTCGATTCCACCAAAGGAAGCTATGTCGAAGGATTTGTGAAGCTTGAAGATGCGGATTCTGCTACTAAAGGTACCAGTAAGGATACTTCCCTCAACTTCCCGTATCTTGGCTTCTATGGAGACTATACGGGAGGAAAGGCTGTCGAACCGTTCCAGTTCGAAAAGGAAGCAAACCACCTCTACAACTCCAATATGGTCGATTCCTACCTGAAGAACCTCAACGCCAACTACAAGAAGGAAAACGCCTATACCGGATCTACGATTGCCGGACATGCCGGTGCCGTGAAATCTTCCACCATCAACAACATCCTCAACTTCAATACCGCCGGTCTTTCCAATCTCAACGGTGAATTCACCGATGTCATCGATGAATCGACCGGAACAAAGAGAATCGTCGCAGGTGGTGAAGCCGGATCTGATCATCTTCTTGCTACGTTCTTTGTCTTGAGAAATGTCGAGAGTGCAAACTGGTATATCAAGAATAAGGACGGAAGCGTCGTCAAGACAGGCAAAGTCACCAACAAATGGCTTTATGGCGGAACTTCCTTGTTGGAATCCGATAATCTTCTCAAGAGCTGGCTGATCATCGACTCCACCAATATGAATGCGTCCAGAGCTATGGCGGATATCGATCTGAGTGAAATCAGTGATGGCGATTATGATCTCCAGTTCAGCTTCACTCTGGCTGCCAAGGACAATGACGGACAGGCTGTCACTCAGACTAGCTCCTATGATCTTGTCATCGATAAGGTTGCTCCGGCTGTCAAGAGCCTTACCAAGAGAATCGATGGACAGGACGTCTATCTTGATATCGATACCGATTCCTATGCCAACATCAGTTCCAGCAATGGTACCGGTGGTTGGACTGATGGCGACAAAGTCAGTGTCTATGTCTTCGACGAAGATGTGAACAGCAAATCCTATTATCTCAACGTCTCCGATGCGGCCGGAAACCAGAACGGACTTCTTATCGATCTGACGGATCTCAGTCTCTTTGTCTTCGGAAAAGGACTCAAGCAGGGCTATACCATCGATAAATCCCAGATCAACTATGATACGGGTATGTGGAATGTCGATATCCTTGATGAGAAGGGAAATCTTGTCGATACCGATGGTACCTATAAAGTCTATATCTATGTCGGACAGAACCTCACTGATTTGGATGTTTCCGAAATCGGTGGACAGTCTACGACGAAAGTCGATGATATCCTTCTTGATAAGACAAAAGGCCATTATGCCTATGATGCATCTACTGGATATGTCATTATGAATCTTGGCTCTGGTGATACCACGTTCACTTGCAATTATCTTCCGATTGCAATGGGACAGAGTCCTAAGAAGGCAAGTTTTGAACCGACACCGGTTCCTCCGTCTCCGTCCAGCAACGCATCCAACAGCAATTCTTCTACAAACAGCAACAGCGGAAATTCCAACAGCGGTTCCACTTCCGACAAGCCGAATAAGGGCGGATGCTCCGGTTCTGTGATTGCAACGACTTCTGCTTTGGGAGCACTTGGACTTGTTACGGCAGCTATTGCTTTGAAGAAAAAGAAAGAAGATAAATAAATTTCATGGAAGAAAGTCTGATTTTATCAGACTTTCTTCTTGTTTAGAGAAACATGCTACTGACATACGATAAAAAGGTAAATTTGATTCTTTGGATCGTTCTTGCTGTTCTTCCTCCGTGTTTTGTTCTTCCGATGTACTTCCTTACCAATTTCGGACTGAGCAATTCCCTGCTTGTACCGGCTATCCTCTATCTAGGAATAGCAGGCCTTGTCTTTGTCCAAAGGGCAGGAACGTTCGATATCTTCGAATTCCAGCTTACAAATTGGTTCAGCGCCTGGAAGAAAAAAACAAATTCCAGACAGACGGCTGGTGAATTCCATCAGGAACGGGTCAGGAAAAGAAAAAACAATCCGTTTCCGTATCTTCCTTTCCTTGCTTATGGGACTCTTCTTCTTGTTCTTTGTATCATTTTTGCCTATACAATCTGAGGATTGAAAAAGTCAATACGAAACAAAGAAAATCAGAGCTCTACCCCTCGTCTATGGTATGATAAATAGAATAAATTCTTGTTTTTATTAAAAATTTACTCGAAAGGAGAAAAAGTAAAATGAGAAAATATCTTAAGTTTGCGATGGTACCTGCCATTGCTTCCATTGCTCTTCTTGCCTCCTGCGGCAAAAAAACGGATTCCACGAAGAATTCTACAGGCGGATCCAATGCCGGATCCAATACCACAGCCAGCACTCAACCGGTAAAGAGCGCCACTTTCACCTTGGATGGAAAGACCATCAAGGATGGAGACAATCTTACCATTTCTGTCGGTGAAAACCTCAAGGTCATCACAGCCAAGAATGTCACAACCGTCACCTATAGTTCCAGTGCTGCCGATATTCTCGAAGTAGCTGCTACTACGGGTAAACTCAATGCCAAGAAGGCTGGAAACGCAGTTATTACTGCTGCTGCCGATGGAAAGGAATACAAGTTCAATTTCACGGTTGCTGCTCCGACTACTGAAGCCGGTATTTTCTCCTATGCAGATAGCTCCTATGAAGAAAAGGCCAAGATTCTCGGCGTCCTTGAGAAATATGCTGTCGATAACTACCTTACCGGTATCACCCTTTTCTCCGATGGCGGAAAGGTCGTCTATAATTCCCGTTATACTCCAAAGCCGCAGCAGTATGTCGTCGGCTATGGCTGGGGAACAGAACGTGAAGGTAAGCTGACCGGAGAGCTTGAACATGCTCTTGGCGGACACAAGGATTATTATCAGTCCGGTATGGTTACGGTTCCTAACCGTGCCGATGCTATGAATGCAACAGGCTCCGATGTTTCCACACTGAGCGGATATATCACTTCTGCTTATTATGGAACCAGACTCAATTCCACAAACGATGGATATGAATGGTATCCGATCCTTGCTTTGACCGATGAACCGATTCCGCTTGAAGAAGACGGAAAAGATGGTGAAAAGACCAAAGTCAAGGTCAACAATGACCTCACACAGAGTGATCGTTGGAGAATCTATGTCAGAACCGGAGACGGAAACTACAAGACCCAGGCTCCGCAGTATAAAACAGCATCCAATATCTCTGTCTTTAAGAAGTACAACAATACGACCGTTCAGGCCGAAGACTATCTGACTCCGTTCAAGTGGATGCTCACTTCTGCCAACGGTCAGGTCCGTGGTGCCGAACTTCTCGATGGTGTTTCCGGTATCTATGGCGCTGCCAACTATTATGCAGCTTCCGGAGACAAGACCAAGCTCGGAAACAACATCTATGATGTCGATGATTGGAAGAAGTATATCGAAAACGACAGAAACATCGCCATGGGAAGCGATGAGAAGGGAACCTATATCGATTTCAGACTTACGGTTCCTTGCACTCAGTTCTTCGCTAAGTACTATCTTTCTTCTAACCTCTACTCTCCGCTTCCGGCCGAAATCCTCAAGGAATATCCGAAGTACGGAACTGAACCTACGACAAACGACACTCTTTCTCAGACAACCATTTCCTGCGGTGCTTACTACATCTCCGAAAGACCGAATTCTACTTCCTTGACTTTGACTAGAAACGATAATTTTGTCGGTAGAATCTACAACAAGAATGCCAATGGCGTAGCTATCGATGAATGGACTGATGGTTCTCAGCCGAGAGAAATCTATCAGATTCCTGGTATCCAGTGGACGCAGGTTTCCGATGATCAGAGAGAAAACAACTTCAAACAGGGTAAAGTTGATGCCTATACTCCTGACAAGACCAACGTCAATACCACCTATAAAGAAGGTGAAGGCGAATTCTCCGATACCAAAACCAAATGGAAATCCTATCAGACTGAGGCCGAAGCTACCTTCAAGATCAACGTCAACGCTTTGACAGCCAATGAATGGAAGAACCTCTTCGGAACTTCCGGTAAGGTCTACAGCCATAACTCTACTGTTACCAATACATGGGTCAAGGAAAGAAATACAAGGGCCTATATGTCCGATAAGAACTTCCTCGACTTCCTGTCTTTCGGCCTTGATCGTAAGACGATTGCAGAAACCCGTGGTAAACAGCCGACTCAGGATTACTTTGCCAATGCCTATGTCTATGATCCTGAAAACGGTAAAGTTTATAACAATACTGAATACCATAAAGCAGCTTTGGCTGATCGTCATAATGACACTTATGGTTATGATAAGACCGATGCCGCCAATGCTTTGAGATCCAGTATCCAGAATGTCATCTCCAAGATCAAGGATCTTCCTACCGAAGGCGGAAAGAAAGTTGTCAGAATTGATATGAACTGGATGAATACCAGCGATACGAAGGATTATGGTGATGTCTTCGATTCCTGGAAGAGTATCTTCGAAGAAGTCTCCAAGAAGTATTTCGGTGGTCAGTATGTTCTTGATATCAATCAGATCAACGGAACTTCCGACTATAATGCTGTCTATGACAAGATGAAACACGGCGAATTCGACCTTGGCTTCGGTGCCATCTCCGGAAACACCATGAACCCGCTCAACTTCTTCGAAGTTCTTAAGTCTGACAACTCTTCCGGTTTCACTCTGAACTGGGGTAAGGATACTTCCGAAGTCACCGACGAAATCGTCTATGACAACAAGAAGTGGTCCTTCGATAGTTTGTGGAATGCTGGAAATACAGTCGCCGTTCTGAATAAGAATGCTCAGATTGCTGCTCCGACTACCGATGGATATGATACTACCACTTGGTTAAGCGACAGCGCCAAGAAACAGGTCAGCTATGAAATCGCATTTGACGATCTTATCGCTGCCGGTGCTACCATCAATACCATCCATGGTGCAACCGATGCTGTTAATGGAAAGACATTGTATCAGAGAGATACAGCCACGACCAAGATCGATGAAAACAACAAGAAATTCAGAGTTGTCCTTGATTCTGTTTTCAACAATACCGGTGTCGAAGGCTCCGATGACCGTCAGACCGATACTGCAGCAACTGTCACCCTTACTGTCAGTTACACGATTAAGGTCGGCGGTACAGAACGTGAAATGACTGCGACACTTTCCCTTGCCAACTACTTCTCGGTCAGAGATACGATTGAAAGCAAATAATTCTCCTTAAAATGCCTTATATTGTTAAATACTCTTTAAAAAGAATAGGGCTTCTTCTGGTAACCATCTTCATCATTCTCACCATCACTTTCTTCCTGGTGAAGATGTTACCGGAAAAACCGGTAACGGGAACCGAAGAGGTTGTCTTCGGTTTCTATAGCGGTGAAGCTAGTAAAGGCTATTATGAAATTGTCAATGAAATCCGTCCAGATCTCGGAGACTTCATTTTCTCTTATAGTCCAAGTACCAGTCAAACGAAGTTCTATGTCTACAAAGTTCCTGCCATCCGTCAATACTTTTCCTGGCTTACGGGAATCTTCACCCGCTGGGATTGGGGAACTTCCGAAGCCATTCAGCTTAATGCTCCAGCTATGGATATCATTGCTGCAAGACTTCCGGCAACCGTTCTCATCAACGTCCTTGCACTTGTCATTTCACTTCCTCTTGGATTCATCTTTGGTATTGTCGCAGCGCTTCATAAGAATTCCTGGCTTGATAATTTGATTTCTACGATTGTTATGATTTTTATTTCCGTTCCGTCCTTTGTCATCATTTCCTTCCTCATCCTCTGGCTTGGGTTCAACGGAAACCTTCCGTCTCAGTGGCCGACTGGTTCCAATACGGACATCGGTCAATATGCGTCGGCATTAGTCATCCCTGTATTGGCTTTATGTTTCGGTACGATTGCTTTGTTTACACGTTATACCAGAGCCGAACTTACCGAAGTCATGTCGAGTGAATTTTTGCTTCTTGCTAGAACCAAAGGTCTTACAAGGGGGCAGGCTGTCGTAAGACATGCCCTTCGTAACTCCATGGTTCCGATTGTTCCGATGATCATCGGACAGTTTATCTCCATTCTTTCCGGTTCTGTCGTTTTGGAACAGCTTTATGTTATTCCTGGAATTGGAAGATTGTTTGTCGAAAGCATCAATTACCACGATTACAATGTCCTTCTTGTCGATATGGCATTTTATACGTTGATTGGCCTCTTTGCTAACCTTGTTGTCGATCTCAGCTATGGTATCGTCGATCCGCGTATCCGTATGGGAGCCTCTTCTTAATATGGAAAACGATAAAGATTTAAACGAAGACTTCACAATAGTCGATGGTCAGAAAACCGTTGATGCTGGCACTGAAGTCAAGAAAATCGATGGAAACGAAGTCGAAGACAAAGACTTTGCTCTTGTCCAACAGGACAAGTCTATTCACGATACCAAATTTACAACCAAACCAACTACATTCTTTAAAGATGCTATGAAAAGATTCTCCAAGAACCACTCCTCTGTCGTTGGTGCAGTGATTCTCGGAACTATCTTTGTCTTATCTCTTATTCTTCCGATTGAAGGAGTACTTCCGTATAACATCAAAGATTCACATCCGGAAGAAGCAAACCTTCCGATGAAGATTGTCGATCCGAAGAAAGGAGACGACGACTTCTGGAACGGAACAAGATGGGTTGAAAACCAGACCTATCCGTATGATGCTGATGGAAAATATATTGGAACCCAATATGAAGATGATTCCGTCATCATCAACATCCGCAACATCAAGAAGAGATATCTTTCCGACTCTCAGGCTAAATACTCCGCTTCCAATCGTGGAGGCTATGTCTGTGTCACAGCTAAGAAGAGCGATGGTGCCGAATACACAAACTCCATCGTTTCTCAGGAATTCAATTACAATTTCGCTCATAACTATAAGATCACCTTTACATTAGGCGGAAGAGATGATTCCGATTATCAGGCTGCTCCGAAAGTCTATCTCTACATGATCACAAAGAAAGGAAGCAGTACCGTCAGGATTCCTTTGAATGCCGATGATCCCATTGTTCCGTCCACACTTACGAAATCCGATGAGGTTCTTCAGGAAGGCCAGACCATCTATTCCTATAATCCGACTACATTTGACAATGTCTCCGAACTTGTCCAGAATGCAGCAACTTCCAAGAATCTTTCTTTCAAGAACGAAGACGGAAGCGATTCGACTTCCGATGATGAAAAGTATCTCAGCTGCCGTTTGGGACTTGCCTTTACGACTTCTACCGAAGCGGATACAGCTATCTATATCAAGAACTTCAGTATTACATCCGATGACTCTGCTGAAGCAAGTGACCTTGCCCAACGTTCCTTCTCGGATGCAAATGATACTTTCTCCGATACTAAGAACAAACCGACCATTACAGGAAGCAACGATCCGAATCCCTATTATTGGCAGGCTACAACCGATAAGATGATCCTTGAAGCCTATTCCCAGACCTGCGATCTTCTTCTGGATGAGTATCTTATTGCCTATGGTTATGAAGAGCAGAGCATCGATCAGATGACTATCGATAACTGGCTTGGTGTTTCCACAGATGAAAACGGAAACATGGTACAGCAGCATGATCCATGGATTGTTTTGGATCACAAGAATCCTCAATTCGGCAAGCTCCAGCTTACGGAAGAAGGAAAGAAGCACGAAGATGAGATCTATGTCACAGACATTCTTTCTCAGACCCGTACTACCAGTACCTCTACAGGTGAAATCATCTACAATTACACAGGTCGTGTATTGAAGTGGAAGAAATTCGGTTATAAGTCTATGCCGATGCATGTCTTCGGAACTCAGGACAAAGGAAAGGATATGCTCAAATACACCTTCAACGGAACCCTGATTTCCTTAGGCCTTGGCATTGTCGTCAGTTTCATCAACATTCTCATCGGTGTCATCTGGGGATCTATTTCCGGATACTTCGGTGGTGTGACCGATATGGTCATGGAACGTATCGTCGATATTCTCAGCGGTATTCCGTCTTTGGTTCTTCTTACTGTCCTTACCCTTAAAATCGGTGAAGCTCATCCGATGCTTGCCTTCGGTCTTGCTCTTTGTTTGACCGGATGGATTGGAACGGAAAGTGTCACCAGATCCCAGTTCTACCGATATCGAGGACGAGAATATGTCCTTGCGGCAAAGACGCTTGGTGCAAGAGCGCCGAGACTGATCTTCCGTCACATCCTTCCGAATGCCATCGGTACGATTGTTACCTCCTCTGTTTTGATGATTCCGAGTGTCATTTTCTCTGAAGCTACCATCTCCTACCTTGGACTTGGACTTCAGAATACCTACTCTTTAGGTATTATTCTCTCTGACGCCCAAAAATATCTGAGCAATTACGCGTATCAGCTGCTTCTTCCCGCTGTCATCATCTCTTTGCTTATGATCTGCTTCAACCTGTTCGGAAACGGCTTGCGTGATGCCTTCAACCCGTCATTGAAAGGAACCGATTAATCATGGAAAACGAAAAGAAACAGAATGATGTCGTCCTTTCCGTCAATGACCTTCACATTTCGTTCAAGACGGATGATGGACTTGTCCATGCTGTCCGTGGAGTCTCCTTCGATTTGCATAAAGGCGAAACTTTATGCATCGTCGGAGAATCCGGTTCTGGTAAATCCGTAACCAGCAAAACCATCATGGGCATTCTTCCAAAGAATGCCGTCATCGAACATGGTTCTGTCATGTACGAAGGAGAAGATCTGACCAAAGTCGAAGAAAAAGAATTCCACAGAATCCGTGGACACAAGATCGGTATGATCTTCCAGGATCCTCTCTCCTCCTTGAATCCGATCATGAAAATCGGAAAGCAGATCACGGAAGCTATGCTGATCAATTCCGATAAGGAAAAACTCAAATATGATGCCTTGATTTCCAAGGAGGAAGCGGATTATCGCAACCTCATGGTTACAAGAAACAACAACATCCAGAGAGCTAAATCCAAAGTCGATAATTCCGATGCTGCCTATGATGCTCAGATCCATAGCTTGGAGATGAAGGTCCAGGAAGCAAAGGATGCTAAGGATTTGGCTGTCAAACCGACAGAAGAAGATATCCGAAAATTTGATGAAGAACTGAAGAAGGCAAAGCAGAATCTTAAGGAAAACAAACCGAAGATTCTTGTCGAAAAGAAGAAAAAGCATGCCGAGCTTATGAACGAATTCCGTGAAATCGTTCGTAAAGAAAAAGCGGAATATGCAAGCAAGGCTCCAGCTTTGAAGAAAGCTTTGGATGAGAGAAAAGCCAAAGCCAAAGAAGAAATCAACAAGTGGAAAGCCGAATTGACTGCTGCCCACAAGGAAAAAATTGCCGCAATCCAGAAGAAGATTGCCGAAATGAATTCTTCTTCTCTTTCCGAAGAAGACAAGAAGAAAAAGTTGGATGAACTGAATATTGAACTTGAAAAGGAGAACAAAGCCTTCAAGTCCAATTTCAAGCTTTCCAAGCAGGAAGCCAAGGAACGTGCCCTGGAAGTCATGAGGGAAGTCGGTATTCCTCAGCCTGAAGAAAGATTCAAACAGTATCCGTTTGAGTTCTCCGGCGGTATGAGACAGCGTATTGTCATTGCTATTGCTTTGACTGCCAATCCAGAAGTGCTTATCTGCGACGAACCGACCACTGCTCTTGACGTTACGATACAGGCTCAGATTCTTGAACTGATCAACAAACTCAAGAGAGAGAGAAATATGTCCATCATCTTCATCACTCATGACTTGGGTGTTGTCGCCAACATGGCAGACAGAGTTGCCGTCATGTATGCAGGAAGAATCGTGGAAGTCGGTACTGTCAACGAAATCTTCTATGATCCGAAACATCCGTATACTTGGGCACTTCTGTCTTCTATTCCGGATCTTGATTCCCATGAAGACCTCGAAGCCATTCCTGGAACGCCGCCATATCTTCTTAATCCTCCCAAAGGCGATGCCTTTGCTGCAAGAAACAAGTATGCTCTTGCTATTGATTTCAAGAGTCAGCCTCCGTTCTTCAAGGTGAGCGAAACTCATTATGCGGCGACATGGCTTCTGGATAAGAGAGCTCCGAAAGTCGAAAAGCCTAGAATCGTCACTCAGCGTATCAAGGCTTCACTGAAAAAGGCAGGTATTGAAAATGTCGATGACATCAAATAACGAAACATTAACAAACGAAAATACCCAGGAAGAAGAAATCCGCGAAGCTAAGGTTTCCGAAGGAACTTCCTCTACGCCTTCTATTGACGCTTTGAAGAGTATGAACAAGACAGCTGATCAGGCAAAAGAGGATGCCATGGTAAGTACAAACCAGTCCAATCCTTCATTCTTCACCAAAGCTCTCTACAAATTGCATCTTGCCAAAGATCCTAATGCCAAAGAGTACGAAAGAAATCCTAATGTCAAATACAAGCAGGAACTTGTCGATAATGATGTTCTTGTTTCTGTAAGACATCTTAAGATGTTTTTCCCGATGTCTGGCGGAAGAAAGCTGAAAGCCGTTCATGATGTCTCATTTGATATCAAGAAAGGCGAATGCTTCGGCGTTGTCGGCGAATCGGGATGTGGAAAAACCACGACAGGTCGTTCGATCATCCGACTCTATGACATCACTTCCGGTTCCATCTATTTCAAAGGCCAGCGTATCAGCGCTGGAAGCCGCTGGAACGAGAAGGAAATCAAATGGTCCAAAATCAAAGGCGAAAACAAGATCAAGGAACTCAGACATGAAGAGGCAAGCGCTCTTTCCGAGTTGAACGAGGATGATCCTCAGATTCCCAACATCAAGAAACATTACGAGACCGAAATTACCAAGATTCAGGAAAACATCAAGAAAATCCATGCGGAACAGAAAGCCAAGATCAAACAAATCCGCTATGACAATTCCCATGTCGATCGTCAGCTGATGTCCAAGATGCAGATGATTTTCCAGGATCCTATCGACTCTTTGGACCCGAGAATGACTGTCGAAGACATCATTCAGGAAGGTCTTAAGATCCAAGGCTATCGCAACTTTGCCGAAAATCACGAAAAGGCCTGCAAGGTTCTTGAAGAAGTCGGTCTGATTGCCGATTACTGTTCTCGTTATCCGAATGAATTCTCCGGAGGACAAAGGCAGCGTATCGGTATTGCAAGAGCTGTTGTCATGAATCCGGAATTCATGATCTGCGACGAACCGATTTCCGCACTTGATGTTTCAATCCGTGCCCAGATCATCAATCTTCTCAATAACCTCAAGGAGCAGCATGGTCTTACACTGATGTTCATTGCGCATGATTTGTCCGTTGTCAAATACTTCTGCGACAGAATCGCTGTTATGTATTTCGGCGAGATGGTCGAACTTGCGACATCCGATGAACTCTTTGCTCACCCGCTTCATCCGTATACGAGAGCTCTTCTTTCTGCTATTCCTAAACCGGATCCGCTTAGTGAAAAGAAACGTAAGAGAATCATCTACAATCCTGCAAAGGAACATGATTACTCTGTTGAAAAGCCGTCTCTTCACGAAATCCTTCCGGGTCACTTCATCCTTGCCTCAGAATCCGAAATGATCAAATACAAGAAATTGATCGAAGAAGATGACCGAATCAACAAGGAAAAAGAAGAAGAAGCAAGAAAAGCCGGAATCCAGTACTGAATAAGGCCGCAGGGAGTCTTCCCTGCGGTTTATTTTTTTTTGCAAAAAAGCGGAAGGAAAAGGACAAAAAAGCAGTAAAAACTGTAAGCACTTACATATTTTCATAAATTCAAAATTTTCCGATGACTATCGAAATATTTTAAAACTTCGATTGTCTTTTCCTTTTCTTTGCGACTTGTTTCGTTTATGATTGTATTACCCATATTTCGGGACCATTTTTTTCTGTTGATAAAAATGTAAAAGATTATCGTTGAAGGAGTTATTTTTATGAAAAAATCACGAACATTGTCATTATTATTGCTTCCGCTTCTTGTCCTGACTGGATGCGACCAGAATTCTGCGTCTTCACGTCCGTCTGGAAACAGCAATACTACAATCAGCACAACCGGAAGTGCTTCTAGCAACACCGGTAGCAGCAATAAGCCAAGCACTGATCCGGAGCCTGCCAAGGATGCCATCGAACTTGTCTCCAATACAACGGATGTCGAAAGAGATGGTACCATCACTCTTCGTGTCCGCGTGAACAAGAACATTGCCGACCGTACGGTCAATTTCAAGTTGAAGACTCCGAAAGACGATGGTAGGATTATCACTTTCGTGAATGCAAAGAACAACGTTCTTGAAGGTACTGTTTCCTGTGTCATCAAAGGACTTCGTACCGGTCAGGCAACTGTCGTCATCACCATGCATGACAAGACCCAAAGCGATACTCTCGAGGTCCCTGTCACTGTCACGACTAAGCTCAATACTCCGGATAGAGTCTGGAATACGATTGCAAACAAGCAGTCCTATACTTTTACGGCAAAGCCGGTCGACGAAGCCTCAGTCACAGCTGCCAATACGACTGTGACCAGAGTCACCTCCAAATCAGTCGTTGTCACGGATGGAAGCGGCAATCCGATCAAAGTCAATGCCAGCGACATCAGTTCCAGCAATTTGATCAATGGTGGACTCTCCTATAGCAGAAAACTCAATCTTGGCGGTTTCCCGATGGACAAGGACGGCAATGCCGTTTTGGAAGGAACAACGGATGAAGATCATGGTTTCTCCAACAAGTCCGTTCTTACCAATTACTTTAACGGCGATCTTGCCGATATCTATGGCATTACTCTTGATAAGAACGGAAGAGCGATGTATATCGCAAAGAACGCCAAGACCGGAGAATTCTATAACCATCTTCAGGCCTTCACCAATGATGAAGGATATGTGAATTCATCTACGCTTTCTGGTCTCGGAACAAATTCCTATACTCCGTTCAATTATCTTTCCTATTACGGAAACAATTCCGTCAGACTTTCTGCAGATATCCATTCCGTTAGCGGATTCTATGGATTCAAGGCCGTCAACAAAGATTGGCTCAAGTTCGATAAGAATTTCAACAATGTCTACGAGCTCAATTCCTATGCTCCGGTTCCGGATGATACTTCTACAACCGAAGAAAATGAAGCGGATATGCAGGGCATGAAGTTTGCCTATGCCAAGATGCTGATCTGGAATATGATGTCTCCGACGACCTTCGTTCCTGCTCTTCTGAACTATATCGGAGACGCTGGCGAAGCCAACTTCAAATGGTCGGAATTCGCTTCCTTGGTCGATGTGAAGATCAATATCCTTTCCAACGATAACCTTTCTTTGAGCTTGTCTGGAACCAGCGAACTCTCCAACTATTATTCCCAGGATTTCCCGGAACTCATCGGAACTCTTTCCAACGTCAGCAATACCAATCTTACCGATCTTGCGGATGTGAATACTTTCGTAAACCGTACGGATCTTGAAGCTACGGATATTACCTTCAGCGATGATTTCACCAAGATCGTGAATTACATCAGCAACGCTCAGGAATACAAGGAAACCATGTATGATGGTTCTTCCTTCCCAATTGATCTTTACCAGAAGGACGGCGAATTCTTCTTCATCGATTATTCCAAGGCTTATCTTGATTTGGTCAACGAAGAAGCTCAGCAAGAATCCGATAAAGCAAAGAAAGTCGGTTACTTCGCTGATGCCGACAAGAAAGCCTGGGAAGTCATCTTCAACGATGATTACACCATCGAATCTCTCGGACCGGTCGAACTTACTTCCGGCGGACAGGCTGATTATTCTCTGTTTGAAAGCCAGATTTCAGCCAGTAACTTCTATACCACAAGACAGACGACCTGGAATATGAAGAACAGTCTTCTTGCCACTTTCTCCCAGACTATGTTTGCTCCGTTCAGTGGATATGACAAGGGCTTTGTCTCCTATTCTCCGCTGACCTGGGTTTCTGTCTTCAGCGATTACTGGACCGGAGTCAAGGCCGAAGAAGATACCTATGGAAACTGGATGACCATCGTCTCTCCGACTCTGAATGACGAAGGCAATGTCACCAAGGTTTCCATGACAAGAGCTATGTCTCAAGGCGATTCTTCCTCCTATTCTGTCTTCTACCCGAATTCCATTTCCGCATGTGGAGAAGGAGAAGCTGTTGAATCCATGACGGATTCCCTTAAGACCTGGTATAAATCCGTTCAGGGTAAACATACAACCGAAATCGAAACGATTGAATAATGATATGGACCGTAGGTGTAACCTGCGGTCTTTTCATAATTTCGTTGCGTGAAAAGTCAAAGTGAAATACAATGATAGAAGAAACGAAAAGGAGCCTGTCATGGACCAGTTCAAATGGATGTTCGATGAGGACAAAGATGAATTGCCTTCTTTCTATATGTTGGATAGCAAAGATGGTAAGATGGAGTTTGATACAGACAAGGATACTTATTATTATCAAGGAAAAATCAATTCCGGCATACTGAGAATCTTTGTCGAGGGACTTCCGGAAGACAAAGAGTGTTTTTATCTTCTTAAAGGCAAAGAGACCAATGCGACCTTCAGAATCATCCATCCCTATGAAGCAAAACTGGATGACGACGGAATTCTTTACCGCATCGATGATGAAACCGAACTCGTGTATACTAAGGACGATGATTCGGAAAAAATCCTGATGGTCAGAATTACGGAAAAAAACGATGGTATCGTCCTCAGACTCGAAATCGTGAATTATACTGAAAACTATTTTGCAAATAAGAGAGGCTTCCTTTCCTCTATTTCTCCGGATCAGTTCCGTAACAAAGAAAATAAAAAGACGAAGGCGGAAAACGGATTTTTCAATCTCCCGTCTGAAAAGCAGGAAAACGATGGAGAAGTATCTGCACTTCAGAGAAGCTATCTGGATTCCATGATACGTGAAAACAGAAAATGAAAAAGAAAATCAATCTTGTCAGTACTATCTTTTCTTTGCTGCTCTTTGTGCTTGGCATCGTTCTTCTGGTTCTTGGGTTTGCTGTCGAAAAAGGATATAAGAATCTGGCCATTACCGGTACGGTCCTTATGGTTCTCTCTCTTGTTCTTTCTGCATTGATCTATTTCGTTCAGAAAGAGACTATAGGAAGCGAAGCAAAGATGAACGAAGATGCGACGGCCATCTGTCCCCATTGTGGAAAGAAGAATCCAGGAAATATCCCATACTGCATACACTGTGGCTGCAGGCTGAAATGAATTTCTTTGTTGTACTCGATTTTTCTTGAAGACACAAACTATATGTACTATAATATTTTTTGCGTAACATATGTTTTCATGTGTTAAGGCTAGATAAAGATAGATAGACTTATTCATGAGGAGGCAAACAAATGAAAAAGGGAATCCATCCGAAATATTATCGCGCAAAGGTAACCTGCATGACCTGCGGTGCCACTTGGACAACTGGTGCAACCGTTCCGGAAATCAAGGTTGATACTTGCTCCAACTGCCATTCTTTCTACACTGGCAAGATTTCTTTCACTTCCGATTCTGGTAGAATCGCAAAGTTCAACAAGAAACTCGAAGCCAACAAGAACAAGTAATTCCGTTTATATCGATATATTTCGCACTCAGGGAAACCTGGGTGTTTTTTTAATCTCTTTACGATATTCTTTTGAATTTACGGAATGAGAAAGTAAAATAATAATCATGAACAGCGAAGTATTGGATTTCACCGCTCTCGCAAATACGATCAAGTGGATGTTCTCCACAAAGGACGACCGGGAATCTTTTCCAATCCAGGAATCTGATTTTCTTTTCCTTCTCAAAGAAGAAAAGATTCCCTGTCCGGGAAAAGAAGACTTTTTCTTCTGTCCTGTTTTCCTGTCGGACAAGAAAGAAGACAGAAGTTATCCGGTTTTCTTTCTTCCTTCGGTCATCGAAGATAACGGAAAACTTTTATCTGTAAGAGAGGATTCCTATCCGATCTATTCCATGGTCCTGGATGAATTTCTGAAGAATATCTCGGCCAATCTTTCCCTCGAACACCGTCTTTCGGATATTCCTGCTTATCTTTTTTCATTAAGGACGTTTATCGAAAGTAGCGGTGCGTTGAAAGACAGGCTCTTCTTGGAATACAAAGTTGCGTTCTATTCCCAGAAGGAAATGCTCTATCATTCCATTTACCGTTCTTTGCCGAAGTATTCAAGTCCGGATTCAGCTTCCATGAAATATCATGGATTCCTCAAGAAAAACTCCGACACGGAGACGGAAAAGAAACTCAAGGAAGATGACAAGAAGTATTTTTCCCCGTTACTCAAGACCTGGGACAGCCTTTCCGGATATGGAGTCGGAAAGGTTTCCTATACTAAGGAAAGAGACCGAAACATGTTTCTTTTGTATATGCTCAGTAAATGGATTCCGGAAGGCAAGAAGGTTTTGATTGTTTCGGAAGACAAACAGGATGTAAGAAGTCTTCTTGAACGACATCATCTGACGGATTTCACCTTCGATTTCTCTTCTTTTTATGCAACGGAGATATCCTTTTCCCCATTTCATGAAAGAACGGAAAAAGATTATACAGAAGCCATCGAACGCAAACGTAGGCTGAATCAGGCAAGAAGCGACTATCTGAACCTGGTCATGCAGAAACAGGCTCTGTATACTCCTCCCCTTCTGGAAGAAGACCTTCAGAACCTTCTCTATCAGTCCCAGTTCGAAGGAATCAGTCCGTTTCCACTTGATCTATCCGACTATGGGGAAGAGGATTTCAAGAAGGATCTCGAGTTCGTGAAGAACATGGGACAGTATCAGACCATTCTTTCCGTCCCTTTGATGAAGAATCCTCTCTATGGTCTTTCCCTGTCCGGAAAGAAAGAAAATTACGATCTCCTTGTCCTCTGTGTAACGGAGACCTATTCCAAGCTGAATGCCTTTTTATCCTATCTTCAAGAAAGGAAAATCACATCCGTTTCCGGAGATAAAATTGAAAAAGGATCCGAATTCCTCGAGCTTGGAAAGGACATCGAAGTCCTAAACGAATATAACGGATTTCCGAAACGCTATTTCAAGATCGAGAATCCCGAGGACCCAAATATGAGGCTAGAGGATCTCAAGACCTTGTACCGCGCCGTTTCGTCATCCAGATTGATGGTAGACAATCTGTTCGACGAGAAAATCTATCAGCAGGATATCGATAGACTGACTCAAGAATACGAGAGCGGCTTCTTCGGAAGAATCAACGCCAGGAAAAAGATGAAATCTTATTTGAAGAACTCGAAAAACGCGGATTACGGACTCTTTATCCGAATTCTGAAACATTATCGAAAAGCGGTTCTTCTTCTTAACGAAGCACTCCCCAAATATCAGGAGATTTACGGAGATTCTGTCCTTAACATGAACGGATTGATTGAAATAGAATCCAATATCAAGTATCTGAAGAAATTCAGGATGAGAGGAAAATTCAATCCGTCTTTCACAATCGATAATCCTAAGATCAAGAAAGCCATACGCGAAAAGGAATACCGGCAGGATATGATTCTGGATTATCAGATGGCCAAGGAAAAATACGACGAATATATCAGCTCCCTAAATCGATATATCGGCTTTTTCATCGATTCCAGGAAAGACTATTCCCATATGGATTTTGTAGATGTCCAGAATGAACTCAACAGACGGCAGAATATCACCTATCCGATGTTCCGCGATTATTCTCAGTTCAAAAAAGAACTCGAGAATACCTCCATGAATCTTCAGCTGAAAGTCCGCGAAGCGACACTTGGAAATCGAAGCCTTTCTCTTTTTCGGAATCAATATCTGCTCTCCCTATATCATGCCATATACCTAGATGCAGAAAAAGAATCGAAAAAACTAGAAAAACCGCTGGAAGAAGCACAAAAATCTTATTTTGAACAATTGAAACAGCTTCCGTATATCAAAGAAGAGATGCTTTATCGCGATTTTGATGAGATAATCGAAAAAGAGACAAAAGATGAAAAAAATATAGAGACACTCGCCTCTGTGATGCAACATTACCACGAAGGTACATTTACCATCGAGGATATCCAGAAGTCCTATGAACTATATGAGAAGACCCATCCTCTTTGCATTGCTTCTTCGCCGGATTTGGGATACAGCTACAGTGATCAGTTCGATGTGGTCGTATTGATGAATACAAAATGCATCGATACTCTTTCCCTTTTTGGGTGCATGGATTGCGGGAAAGAAGCCCTGATTGTCAATTCTCAGAAAGAAAGCGACGCCAGACTTCAGGGATATGAGGAAATACCGATCACGAACGAAGACATGTATCTTTCGAGATTCCATTTCAATCGCGTTCCGAACGATTTCGTGGAATATATGAAGGGAAAGGCACCTCTTTTCGGATATGATTTCATCGTCGATGATCCGAGATTCAAATGGATTCTTGTCGATAGGAACAATCCGAAACGTCAGTTTGCCGTTGTTCCGGATGCCTCTGTCTCTTCTAACTTGATGAAGGAGACTCTGACTCAATTCCGCGAATATCTCTATGTTCACTTTGGCCTTTATATGATTGATTTTGTTGTTTTCGAAGCACTATTCGAAAAGGAGAGGTTCCTCAAGGAATCCCTGAAGCTTTTCGAATCTTGAAAAACACGGCTAAGGAATCAACTGCGATATGGCTGTATTAAGGAACGACGTTCTAGATATTCTGTAATTTTCACTCTTTTATAGCGCAATACTATGGATAAAACAGCTTTGAAAGTAAAGAGAATATTTTTCGATGGCCTTGGTTTTGATGAAAAATTGCTTAAAATGATTCATCTATGATTGATTGGCATAGGGATAAATTAGAAGCCAATCTGCTGTGATTTGCTTTTTCCTGATAGTAATAGAAAGCTTCCCTGCTGAT
>DHKM01000053.1 GCA_002404835.1 Caryophanales bacterium UBA4694
ATCACTTGACTTTTTTATAGTTAGCTCCTATAAGCTAACACCATATTCCTTGCAAATTGACTTAAATGCAGTCCAATCGACTTCCACATATGTTTGGTTTTGGACAAAAGATGTGAAATCAGACATTGTATAGGCTCCGCTATTTATTACCAATTGCCATAAGCCATAATGTCCAACTGCAATTTTGTCAAAATCTTCATCTTCATTATCATCAAATAAGTCGAATAGAACAAACATGATATCTCGTTCACAATATCCTCCATATTTTAGGCCTAGTTCATCATGTTCAAGATTGTATCCCCATCGTTTGTCACTACTATTCGGAGCATCATAATAATCATCGTTGATATACATGATTCCATTCAGTTCATCACCATAATATTTAGTTACTAAATTTCCAAAAATGGTAGGCCAGGATTCTCCCCAAGCAAGTTTCGCTCCCTCTTTTTTGTGAGAATAGTGTTCACCGCCGGGACTATCTGTGATGTCCACACAATGTTGAATATAATGACCATATTCGTGAAGGATAACATCCCAATAAGAATAAGTATACAATCCTAGATAAGTCCCTGCATTTAAACGATTGCCAATAGGTTGACGTGTACTTGCGCTCTCTCCTGGTTTTCCGTCTGTTCTAGGAAATTCCGCTTGTTGAAATGCAGGGTGTTCTCCTTCCATTTCGTAATAATATTTTTCGCCATAAATGAGTGCTTCTGAAATTTCCATCGCTTTTCCGATAAAATTGTCAGCGATTCCGTTGTTCTGAAACGTATATTCTCTTGTGAATACGAGCCCTAAACCCGTCATGGATTTTGTAATATTCACTGGCTCTGTATCATAGTAATAAAATTGTTCTGTATCCAATTTTTTTACTACACCAGTATACTCACCTTCAGAATAGACCCTAACAAAACATTTGAAGCTATCCGAAGTAGTCGACGGAAGAGTAAAACTGAACTTCCCGTTTTCATCAGTTAAGCTATCCTTTAGTACAATTGTGCTCCCCTCATTACTTTTTAGAAGCTGGATTTTATGAAACTGTAATGGAAAGACTGTTCCCAAATTGTCTGTCCATTTAAATGAACCATAGACAGTATTAGAGCGATTAGGATTTATGACATTTCCCACAATTTGTTTTTCTTTGGAGACAGTGGGGTCTTGATATATATAATCCTTATTAACTTTTGCGTTAAATTCATCATATTCTTTTTGAGAAATCTTTTCTTTAGATAATTGATCTGCCATGGAATTGCATATGTTTGTTCTTTGAGAAATGGAACTGATATATATTCCTGAATCCGTTTGGTAAAAATAAACAGGAATATCTTGAACAAGCTTGTTTTTTTGATTGAAGAAAGAAAAAGTAGCCTCTGGTGTAAATTTAAGGAATTTAATTTTGATTATGAAACAATTATTATCTTCAGTATAATCTATTTCAAGTACTTTAATTTCACTAGATGATATGTTTAATATAAAAGAAAAATTGCTTTTTCCTTTTATTTCAATAATTTCATCACACTTGCAAGTATTATCAAAAAATAGTTCAACATTGTTTTTTTCTTCAAATTTGGCTGTATTCGCAAATGAGTTTTCGCTTTCGTAATGAATTAATTGTTCAGAGCTGTTTGGATTAGAACTTAATAAGGGTAAAGATGAAAATAAAGTAATTAATTTTTAAAAAAACATTTTTTGTTTCTCCCTTTTTATTTTTTTAATATTATAAAGTTTAAGCGAATAAATTGCAAGTCTTTTAATAATACTTTCCCAACGGATAGGACTATGCACTCTTTTTTGCGGTCTGGCGGTCTTACGTTATCTTAAATTAAAACCTTTTCAATACTTTACTTATGTCATTGATGTTTGTTTTCGTTTATTTTGGCTCCTATGCATTGAAGAACGATTCATTCTTTTACCTTTATCAAGCAATTAGAAGTTCTGATCATGTCGAAATCCAGATGAACCATACGATGACGACGAAGGAAATTCTGAATCGGTTTCCCGATTCCTGCTATGAAATGATGAATCAAACTCCTCTGATTGTTTTTTTAAGGAGTCTAAAGATAATTCTAGCCTTTACTGTAATCGGATGACCTATGAGAAATATGAAAAGTTTATCGTAGACGGGAATTTGGTTTATAGCGGAGTCAATCAGAAAGTAGAAATCGACGATTCCTTAAAAGGTTATGTGTTTTATCAGTATCGGAATTCCAATTCATCCGATAATGTGATTTTTGAGCAGAACCTTTATTATGATACGGATATCAAAGATACTTCCTATACTTCCGAAATCAAGATTTTTTATTCCGAATCCTATTTCAGAAATCAGTATCCCGAATTCAAAGATATGGTATTCAAGGCTGACACTTTCTATGTCTTTTCGCCTTTCCTTTATTCTTCTAGACATATCACTCATTTCAGAAACGTTCCTTATTCTTCTATGGAAGAAGCCTATCATGCGGATTACAATGAAATCTTTCCCAATGGAATCGAAACGATCCTTCTTGATCCGAAAGGAAAGAATCTATCAGGTGTCATTGTTCTGAATGATTCCGACATGGATAAAATCGTGGAAAGATATCATCGGCATAGTGATATCCTTTCCCTTCCCGGGAAGGATGATTTCAGGATGGCTCGTTTCATTTCAGACCATTATCTTTCTGTACAGGCTGATAAAGACATGTCCAAGAGGACAAGAACTTTTATTGAAACATATAATGCCAACACCAGCGGATATTATGTCAGCATCTTTACTTATGGTCTTCTGTCTTTCTTTTTTTTTCTTATGATTTTGTTTGTCCAAGTCCTGTGGTATACCTACAGTTGGAGGAAACATAAACAGGATTTCCAGATTCTTTCCTCTTATGGTATGACTTCTTGGGATATTTATCTTGTTTCTGCTTCTCCGATGCTGGCTGTTCTTTCTCTTTCCTCCTTGATTGGAGGTCTTCTCTCTTCATTTCAGACAAAGGGCATTACTTCTTTGTTCTTCGGTAGTGCTACCTTCCTCGTTTTGACTCTTCTTTTTCTTTTGGCTTCGTGTTTTATTCATAGAAGGGGGAAAAAGAACGTGTATCCGAAAAAGATCTCTTCCTTCTCCTTGCGGAGAAATGTTCCGTTCCTTATCATAGATGGCTTGATAACTGCTTTATCCATGTTCTTTTTGTCCTGTCTTGTCTTTGATGGCGGGCGGATGAAAAATCTTACCGAAGAAGAGTATCCTGTTTATCGGATGCTTGGACTGGAAGGAATTACGGTACAATCCTACCTTTTTCCCTTTTTGGCTCTTCTTCTTGTTATTGTATTTACAGGATTCTTGTTCGATTATTTTATCATTGATGATATCAAAGGGAATCTTTTCCTTCTTGTGGTCAAAGGTGATGAGAAAACCAGCACAAGAACAGAAGCTATCTATGGTCTATCTGCTCTTTTTTCCATGGGATTATCCATTCTTCTTTATTATTTTGCTGTCCTCTCCATGAATGCAATCTTCCACACCTCCATACCGATTTTCGTGTTTGATCCACGTGTCCTTGTTCTAGCTTTTTCTGTTCTTCTGTTTAGACTGCTTCTTTTCTCGTTTGTCTTGAAACAGATGCTCAAACCGAAACGTCTTCTCTCCTATTTGCGGGAAAGATATTAGGATCGATGCTTTTTTGATTCCCTTTCTCATATTGGAAGATGCTTCCTTTGAGGATGGATAATGATTCTGAGACTCCTTCTCTTGTTACTGATTTTGTATGCGAAAATGACAGGATACGAAGTCTTCTTGTAATGTAAGCCCTTTTATATAGAATATAGGAAGGAGGTTTTTTCTATGCTTTCTATTGCAATTGTCGAAGACAAAGATGAACATATCCAACAATTGAAATCAATTCTCCGGGATTATCAGACAGAGAGAAAGGAAGAACTTTCGATTGATGTCTTCAAGAATGGTTTGAATTTCATCGAAGAGTATAAACCTTCCTATGATATTGTCTTTATGGATATTTCCATGCCCGTCATGGATGGCATGGAAGCAAGCAGAAGGCTCAGGGAAAGGGACGGGAATGTGGATCTGATTTTCACTACGGTTTTGAAGCAGTATTCTCTTTTCGGATATGATGTCAATGCGTCTGCTTTTCTGATCAAACCTTTTGACGAGGAAATGCTGAAAGCGAAATTGGATAAGATCATAAAAAGACGGAGACTGGAAAAGGAAGAAGGCTGGATTTTCCTAAAAGACAATGTTTATATCAAAGTCCTGAATCGTGATATCACATATATCGAAAGTCTGGATCATTATTGTATATTTCATACCCATCAGGATCAGGAATATAGGAAACTGATTTCAATGAAGGAAGTACAGAACAAAATGGAAAAATCGGGATTTTTAAGATGCAACAATTCTTTTCTAATCAATCCAGTATATGTCGAGAAATACAAAAAGGATAGCATTTTTGTGGATGGGAAAGCTATACCGATTTCCAGAAGCAGGAAAAAAGAATTCTTCATTGCTTTGGCGGATGCCTTCGGAGATAAATATCAATGAATTCCATATTTCAACAGGATGTCAGTCTTTCTTTTGTGGTTGCACGAATCTTTTATCCGATATGGGTTGGATTCGGTCTTCTTCTATATGTATTCCATCTTCCCAGAAGAAAAGGAATCCTTTGGAAGGCCCCGCTTTTTGTTCTGCTCGTTTTTGCTGTTTCCTTCCTTGTTCCGGTGAATACTCCTTTTGTTCCCGTCAATGCAATCTGCATTCTCTTTTGTTTTATTCTGGCTTTGTATTGTCTGTTTGCTCTTTCTTTCAAAGCAGCTTTATTCTATGGCTCATCTATATTTCTGCTGCAGAACATGTCATGGAATCTTTCTTACGGCATAGAAGTGTCATTGATTCATAATGAGATTGATTCCTTGGCAGGAGCTTTTCCTTTTCTTAGATTGGATACGGGACTGATTTTCTCTTTTTCCTGTTTTGTTTGTTATCTTTTGTGCTATTTGCTTTTTGTGAGACCGCAAAAGAAGCAATCCGATAATAATATAAAGAACTGGAAACTTGCCGTTTATTCCGTGTTGACGATTCTTGTTGTGTTTATTATCTCAGATGCCATCAATTCTTCAAAAATTCCTGAGTCATCTGTTCTTCGCTATTCCCTTACGGTGACCTGCTTTTCCCTTTTTGCTTCTTTATATGCTTCTAGTATGTCAGATCAACTTGAAATTGAAAAACAGGTTATGGATTCTTTGTTTAAGAAGGAGCAAAAGAATTATGAAAACCTCAAGATGAATATCGAGACCATGAACAAGAGGGCACACGACCTCAAATACCAGCTCATGGACCTTGAAAAAGGAGCGGATATTTCCAATCTGGATTACATCCGGAATCTTAAAGCCAGCCTTTCTTTGTATGAACGATCTCCTAAGACAGGGTGTGCTGCATTAGACAATACGTTGAACGAAAAAGTCATTTCCTGTGAAAACCAGTCGATACTCTTTCTGTATCGTGTGGATGGAAGTCGTCTTTCGTTTATGGATGCACTTGATGTCTATGTTCTTTTCGGAAATGCCATCGATAATGCCATTGAATGCGTCATTCGTTATGATGATGTCAAAAAGAGGACTATCAGCATGAATTCCTACCAAAAGGGAAACCTTCTCAAATTCCACATTGAAAATCCATGTCTGGATGATGTCGTTTTTGATAAGGGAATTCCGCATACTAGGAAAAAAGACGCAATCTTCCACGGGTATGGAACCAAGAGCATGATGGAAATTGTCAAAAAATATCAAGGAACCATATCCTTTTCGAATAAGGATGGGATTTTTTCAGTCGATTTCCTTTTTATGCTTGACGATAACTGATTATGTAAGACAAGTGGACCGATTACGAATGTTGGATTCCGTTTCCTTTGGTTTCAATTACAATCTTTTTAGCATTTAAGCGCTTACAAATGCAAAAAAGGGGAAATTATGAAACCAAAAAAGAAAGTCTGGGGCATTGTCGGAGCAGGCGTCGGGGCCGCTCTTCTTGCCACAACGGTAGTTGCCGATGTCCTTGTCGGAAAGTATTCTTCCATGATTAATCTGTATTTTAGGAAGGATACCATCACCCATGTCGAAAAGACTGCCGATGAAGCATTGAAGGCTGCAAGAGAATTCACGAAGAAGGAAGAAGGAGAAGGTGCTGTTCTTCTGAAAAATGACGGAATTCTTCCTATGACTGCCTCAAAGAAGAAATTGAATCTTTTCGGAAACTGTTCCGTGCAGAATCTTTATCAAGGATCAGGATCGGCATCCAGCTGGTTCAAGCAGGAACTCAACCATGATCTGAAGACCGGACTCGAGAACGCAGGATTCGAAGTGAATCCTGGACTCGACAAATTCTATCGCGATCATCTTCAGGAAAGAAACGATCAGGCTGGTGGAACCGCCAACATGACTGGTGCAGATGCCTCTATTTTTGAAGAGAAGATGTCTGATTATGAAAGTTATAATTATGAGAATCAGAACATCCTTGACTATAGCAAGAACTACTCCGATACTGCAGTTGTGGTCATCGGAAGGGCTGGTGGTGAAGGCTCTGATGCTAAACTGGATATGGATGGTATCACAGGCGGTGATGCCGGAAAAAGTTATTTAGAGCTTCAGGATGTTGAACTTGAACTGATCGATTATGTCACCAAGAATTACAATAAAGTCATCCTACTTCTGAATACGCCAGGACCAATGGAACTTTCGATTGCCGATTCCGACAAAATCAATGCTGTCCTTTGGATGGGTATGCCTGGGTCCACCGGTTTTGATGCTATCGGAGAGATTCTGAGTGGTGTTATTACTCCATCCGGACATGCTGCCGATACTTGGACTTATCGTATGGAAGACAATCCGACCTACTATAATTTTGGAGACTATACGTATTCCAACTTTACCGATCCGTTAAACAAAGGAAGAGAAAAATACGTTTATTACACAGAAGGTATTTATGTCGGATACAGGTATTTCGAAACCGCAGCCAAGGAAAACTTCATCGATTATGACAAAGTGGTTCAGTATTCCTTTGGATATGGACTTAGCTATACAACGTTCTCGTGGAGCAATCCTTCTTGGGAGATTTCTGGAAAAGGCGGAGAAATCAAAGTCAGTCTGGATGTCAAGAATACCGGGGATACTTATTCAGGAAAAGATGTCGTTCAGCTTTATTATCACGCACCTTATGATGCATCGGAGGGAATCGAGAAATCCGAAGTCGTCCTAGGTGGATTCGTAAAGACAAAGCTTCTTGCTCCCGGTGAGACGGAACGAGTTACTATCACCATGAATTATGATGATATGGCAAGCTATGACTATAAGAACGAAAAAGCCTATGTCCTCTCCAAAGGTGAATATCAACTTTCTTTAAGAAGCGATTCCCATACTGTCAAGAACGAACTTGTCCATGATTTCAAGATCGACAACAAGATTGTCTATAATGCTGCTAATGGTGCAAGGTCTTCTGACAAGGTTGCTGCAACCAATCAGTATGATGATGTATCCAACGGCGATGGCACATTTGGAACGACGGCCAAACTTATGACCCGTTCTGATTTCAAGAACACGGTTCCGACTTCCAGAGATCAGTATGCCAATGCTAGTGCCAATCAGGAGACCATCGATAGAATGTCCAATTCCTATGCTGGATCTGCTATCGATATCGAAAACTTGGACAAGATCTATCCGGGATATGAGAAGCCGATTATGAATGCTAATAACGGTCTTGTCGTATCCGATATGATCGGTTTGGATTATGATGATCCACAGTGGGAAAAACTCTTGGATGAACTTTCTCTTGATGACATGATGGAACTTTTCGGAAACTGCGGATGGCATAATCCTGCTATTGTCTCTATCCAGAAAGCTGCCGGTATCGATATGGATGGTGCTGAAGGTCTCCATGATCTTACAAAGGATAAGACTGGAAATCAGTATGCCATTACTGTCATTCTTGCATCAAGTTTTAATGTCGAACTTGCCAAGGAATTCGGAGATGTCTATGGTGATGAATGCCTTGTGAGCGGTATTTCTGCATTATATGCACCAAGTATGAATATCCATCGTTCTCCATTTGGCGGAAGAGCATTTGAGTATTACAGCGAAGATCCTCTTCTTTCCGGAAAGATGGCTGCAAGTCAGATTAAGGAACTTTGGGAAGAAAAGGGTGTGTCTGTCTATATCAAACACTATATGCTCAATGATCAGGAAACCAATAGGCAAAATACGGTTCATACGTGGGCAACAGAACAGGCAATCAGAGAAATCTATGCTAGACCATTTGAGATTTCCGTCAAAGAAGGTAAGGCAACAGGATTCATGGCTGGTTACAATGCAATCGGAACCACATGGACTGGTGCATCCAAGGCAACCATGACGACTCTTCCAAGAGAGGAATGGGGGTTCACAGGTAGAATCATTACGGATGCATGCGATGACTATATTACCTATTCCAGTGATGCTGCCGTTGTTGCCGGTGTTGATATGTGGCTAACTGCCATGAAGGCAAAAGTCAGTGAGAAGATTACGACTTCCAATTACGGATTGCAATGCCTTAGAAGAGCTGCTCATGATCAGCTTTATGTCTTTGCGAATTCTTCTGCTACTCAAATGAAGGTCGAATATTCCTCAATCTGGAAAGTCTATGTCGGACTTGTGAATGCAGTACTTGTTCTTGGTATGATCGCCTGTGTTGTCTTCTTGGTATATCCGGCATTCTTCCTAAAGAAAAAAGAGAAGTGAAAGGAAAAACGAAAATGACGAAAACGAAAATTCTTGGATTGTCTCTTGCTTTTCTCTGTTTGATTCCATCCTGTAAGAAGGAGAACAAAAGAAAAGAGTACAAGGGAACTTATCATGTCGGTGTAGTGGATGAACTTGATAGGGGAGCGGATATCGTAGCTCTTCTTAATAGCGATGGCACCATCTACACGATAACGGAGGATACTTCCTCTAAGTATACGATTGTCGGAAAAGGCGGAACGATTCTCTGGGGAATCAAAAGCAATCAGATTTTCTCCAACATTGCATCATGTAAAGTATCTGAAATCAAATCCTGGAAGGTTTCCTTTGATGACAATGGAATTCCTAATGCCATCAGTGGTATGAATCAAGATTGGATTCAGGCTCCGATTGTCGATGGAATCGGACTATCTGTTCTTGCTCTTCAGGATGCCTTCAAAGATCTATAAAAATTGAATTGTAGGCAAAGCAGTGTTTATTGCTTTGCCTATTTTTTTAGTTGTTTAGAAAAAAACTAGATATAAGCTATATACTTTTTTTAGAGAAATCCCAATAAGAACTTTTTCTATAATTTGTACGACGAAAGTGGTTGATTTTTTGCTTGCTTTCTTTCAATTTTGTATTGTATACTAAAGTCACATGTGAAAGGTGAAAAAGGTGAAAAAGGTGAAAAAGGTTTTAAAGCTTAGCTTCGCACTATTTTGTGGGATTAGTTTTTTTTGTAATGTTAATAAACCGTGTCTTAATTTAAATTCAAATCCGAAACAAGCTAATAATTTGAAATCGGCTTCTGAGGACTCTGAGGTTATTGTTTCTTATTTGTCTGTAATGGATTTTTACTATAATTTGGCTACTGATAATATTCAAAATCCAACAATTACATTTGATGAGTTCTTGGATTCTTATTATTCGGATTCAAATCGAAAAGGAATTTACGAATATACTCTTGATGTTGCTCGTGAAAATGGGAATTATACCTCCGTCTATGATGAATTGTACGGCGATGAATATGGAATTGCTCCTATGAACAGCAGTAGTAGTGGCGGAAATGATAATGGAGGAGGTCCTTCTGGTGAAGATGCTTCCTATATTTTAAAGGATTCTAAATCATATTACTCTACTCCTTCAAGTGCGTTTCATAGAGCACCTGTTTATTCTGCGTATGATTATTCCAGTCTTGAAAATGGGGATATTGTTTGGGAAACTGAAACTGTTTTATTTGATTCAGGACATGATGCTTTGATTGTTGATATGAATCATAATTCTGCTTATGGTTCATATATTCAGACGATTGAGGCTGTTGGTGGTGGAGTTCAAAGAGGATTTCTCGATGATCAAAGGATGGTTTATTATCGATGTGAAATTTTACGCGTAAATGGTCGAACTGCCACTAATTCAAAGAAAGCAATTTCGTTTATTGAAAAACAATTAGGTAAGAAATATAGTCTGGTTATTTCAAGGTTAAATACGAGCATTGATTCTAATGAATGGTATTGCTCTGAGTTGGTATATGCTTCTTGGAAATATGCGGGGATTGATATCGGTGTAAAAAATGGAGTTTATCTAAAACTAGGTTGTCTCCCAAATGATATTGCGGCGAGCGACAATATTATAAGGATTCCAATGGCTTATTATGATTATCTATCACTTTCTGTTGACTCGAAGTCCAATGGGGTGTGGAATATTAAAGTTTATAATCCCACTTCCATCGATTTAACTATATATTATAACCAAAAGATGTGCCTTTATGCGGATGCCCAGAATTGGACTGCTCTTTCTAATATACAGGAAGTTGAAATTGCAAGCCACAAATCTGCTATTGTAGTAATTAAAGAAAATTGGCTTTCGACATCAATTACTGCTTCTTATATTATTGGAGAGTATCGAATAATCACGTATGCAAATGAATTGAATAAAAATGGAAGCTTGAATGCCGGATATAATATTGTTGAAAAATAGTTTATGTTAGAGTTAAAAAATATTTATAAAAAGACTGGAAAAGATGAATTTTCTTTAAAAAATGTAAACCTTTCTTTTCAGTCATCAGGATTGTATCTAATCGTTGGGGAGAACGGGCAGAATAATACTGAATTGCTTAATCTTATTGGTGGAATGGATTTAGCAACTTCAGGATATATTTTTTTCAATGGCATGGAACTCACTAAGCGGAACATTGATGCTTACAGAAATTCCAATGTCGGTTATGTTAGCAAGAGCTTGATTTCTTCTTTTTCACTAAGAGAAAATCTCCGCCTGGCTTTTGATTTACTCCATGAAGAAATGACACAGGAGCGAATCCAAAAAGCATTTGAATTTGTAGGACTACCTGATAATGGGATGTCTACTGATGAATTCCTCGATTTGATGCCAAACAACCTTTCTGTGATGCAATCTTTTTGCTTTGCAGTTGCTCGTGCTTTAATCAAGGAACCGAAAATTACGCTCTTTGAAGAACCAAGTGACTTTTTTGACGAAGAACAAGCAAAAGGGATTCTTTGCTTGTTAAAGAAATTATCAAAGATAAGTTTAGTTATTGTTCATTCTCAAAATATGCTTCCATTATCACATGAATTTGATAATATCATACAAATCATTGATGGAACGGTTAGCTTGAAGGAAGAAAAGCAAATTGCCACTGAAAATGAAACAAATCATTCTTATCGACAAAGAATTGGTATTTTTTCTTTTTTCGAAACGCTTCGAATTTCTTTGATTGATTTCAAAAACAAAAAGATTCGTCTTATTTCATCTTTTATTATTTCGATTATAACTGGCTTTTTGCTAGGTCTTGTTTGTTTGTTTCAAACATGTAATAAAACGGATGCTTTGCTTAAGACTCAGTTGAAGAATGGGATGAATGGTGCTTTTATTCAAAAAATGTATACATTTCACGATCACAGCACTATTTTTGAAAAGAGAAGTGTTATTGAATATGATGATAATCAAATCAAGACAATTAAGGAATATACGGAAGGAAAATGCTTTCCAGTTTGGAGTTTTAATTTGAGTCTTTTCAATGATAACTATTTATATGGCCCAAGCGGGGAAATTGAATCTTATGTTCGCCAATCTTTCGGAAGATATGTTGAGGTTCCTTCGAATGTTTCACCGGATGATATGGGCTTGTCAAGATATGAGGGACTTTCGAAAGATGTCATTTCAAGGCTTCCAATCAATTCGAACGAAGTGGCAATTAGCTCTTTGTTTGCGGAATATTTGGTTCGATATGGCTTTTATGATTCCAATCAAAAAGACTCTTCTCCTATTCAAATCGATAAGATGGAAGATCTCATTGGATACAAAACTCATTCAGGACTTACCATTGTTGGAATTTTTTCTACAGACGATGGGCAATGTGATCTCTTAAAATCATATTTTGGAAAATCTCAGGATGAATTTGACAAATTGAATGATAATAAGTATATTCGGTCAATGTTAAAAGGCACATCTCTTGCAACGTTTGTCTACATAGGGGAAGGATATCACGAAAAAACCATAAATAAGTCATATACGGATAGACCCGTTTCTTTTTATGTTCGCCTAAAAGGCAAGTATGATAAGGATAGTGCTTTTTTGTCTTCTTTGACAAAAAAACCATATTACATTGATTTGGAGAGCTGTTATTCAGGATATGCAGATTTTGTAGATGGCTTTTATGGTAAGACTCGTTTTGTTTCCTGGTTTTCAGCCTGTTTGCTTTTGGTTATCAGTTTCTTTATGACTCTTTGGTTATTCCTGGAAAATGGTAGATCAACAAAAAATAATTTGTGGTTTTTACAATCAATGGGTTCCTCTAAGATGGCTTTGTCCCTTGTAATTCTGCTTCAATCGTCTTTAATGATACTTTCTGAGTTTTTAACGTCTCTCGTCGGGTTGGCTGTTTTGTCGATTATTGTCAATATCTGCCATTCGATTGCCATTTTTTCACTTAATTCTTTTTCTATATTTCTTCTTCTGCTTTCGTTTGCAGTGATAAATCTTATGGCTTCTTTTTTTTCTTTTAGAAAACTAAACAAACCCATTGACCATGATAAGGATTCGGATGGCATGTTTAAGTTGATGGATTGAGAACTAGACATTTGAGGAATAAATTACAAAGCCTTGCAATGAGAATCTTAGTGAAAAAGACTACAATTCAATTCGAAATTTTGATATCGAATTGGTTGTAGCCTTGTTTCATCATTTTTGATTCTTCTCTTTTTCTTTCTGCTCTTTCTTTTTTGCTTTTCTATAGTCGTGAATTAAATTCCTTGCTTTTCTGGAGAGCCTTTTTTTCTTGAATAGGGTTGGATACAGCTTATAGAACAATACAGCAAGAAGAGCTGCTGAAACGAAGAATCCGACCGTGAAATCTATCCAGTTCATAATCCACTGACCTCCATGAAACCATTACATGCCCATCCGATGGTTCCGATTATGGTCGAAATCAAGTAGGCGATTGTGAGTTCCATCGACATCGTGAAGATGAGTTTCTTCGAGGAGCCGAGTTCTCGTTTTAAGGTGCTGACTGCGGAAATGCATGGAATCGAGAACAAATTGAAGGTAAGGAAGGACAGGGAGGTGAGGACTCCGTTTGCCGTACTGGTCGAAAGGAAAGAGAACGGAGAGGTGGCAGAAAGGATATTGTTTCCTCCTCCGGCGATGACAGAAAGGGAGGATACAACCTGTTCTTTTGCAATCAGGCCTTGCAAAGCGGAAACAGTAAGTCCCCAGGAATAATGACCTCCGAAGGCAGGGATGAAGAGGTAAGCAAGTATTTTTCCTACGCTGGCAAGGATGGATGCGGAGATATTCATGCTTGCGATATTAGAGAAACTATCCTTTGGACCGACATATTCGAATGTCCATGTGAATCTTGTAAAGAACCAAACAAGGAATGTGCAAAGGAAGATGGTTGTTCCCGCTCTTTCGAGAAAATCCAAAGTCTTATCCCTGGCATCCCGGTAAACGTAATAGGCATTTGGAAGCTTGTATTCGGGAAGTTCGGAGATAAAGGAGTCGCTTCCTTTCCGATAGAAGAATTTCTTCAAGATAAGGCTTGCTAAGAGAATGATGACGATGGAGAAGAGATAACAGAAGAATGTGACAAACCATCCGGCTTTTGGAAATATGACGCTGGCAAGAAGAGACATGATCGGCAGCTTCGCATTGCACGGAATGAAAGGAACGAGCATAGCAGTCATCTCTTTTTCTTTTGGATCTTCTACGGTTCTTGCCGTCATGATTCCAGGAACGGAGCACCCGGTTCCGACGATGAACGGAATGATGGATTTTCCGGATAACCCAAATTTCTTGAACAAAGCATCCAGGAAGAAGGCAATTCTGGACATATATCCGCTGGCTTCTAAAACAGATAGACAGATAAACAGAGTGACTAGCTGCGGAATGAAAGAAAGAACAGTTGATATACCTCCGATGATTCCGTTGGCAACAAGATCACTGGCCCAGACAGAACCTCCTGCATTTTCAATCATTCTTCCTAGAAGCGGTCCGAGTCCTTCGATTTTGAAAGGGACGGTATGAAAGAAGATATCGATGGTTTCGGAACCATTGAAGAGGGCATCGATGAAGTCGCTTGTGATGGATCCTATGACACCGACGGAAAGGAAATACATCAGACCGATAACAAGCAGGAACAAAGGAAGAGCCAGGTACCGGTTCAGGACGATTTTGTCCAGTTTATCCGTCAGGGATTCTGGCATGTCTTTTTGGAAGCAACAATCCTGTTTTATTTTTGTGACGAACTGATAACGTTGATCGGCGATGATCTGCTCGGCATCCATATCGTATTTCTTTTCTAGTTCGGATATTTCTTTCTTCGTCGAATCGTTGTTCAGCGCTTGGTAGAACGGATCGTTTTCGAAGAGCTTCACTGCCGAGAAACGTAGTTCTCTTTTATCCTCCAACTCATGTGAAAGGTCTCCTTGAAGATGTGTGAGTTCCTTTTCAATATCAGAAGCGAATATCTGCTTCCGCGGATTCTTCAAGTATTTTCTTTCACGGATGAGTGAGATGAGTTTGTCAATCCCTTCACCGGTTTTTGCGGAAATCCGTACAACAGAGACGCCGAGTTCTTCCTCTAGTTTCTTGAAGTCGATCGAGATACCTTTCTTTTCCAGAATATCTGCCATATTCATTGCAACAATCACATCGCAGTCCAATTCCATCAACTGGGTTGTCAAATACAAGGATCTTTCCAGGGCTGTTGCATCGACAATATTCACGATAAGGTCCGGATTGGAATCAAGGCAGAAGGACCTTGTGACTTTTTCTTCGCTTGTATAAGGAGAAAGGGAATAGACTCCAGGAGTGTCTACCAGGAGAAGGTCTTTTTCCTTGCTGCCTCGGATGAATCCTTCCTTTCTTTCGATTGTGACACCCGGCCAGTTTCCCACTGTCGCGTTTTGCCCTGTAAGAGCATTGAATAAAGTTGTCTTTCCGGCATTCTGATTGCCGACGAGACCGATAATCATTTTTTGACTCATTTTTCTTTCCCCAGAACGACGATATCTATATTTTTCAGATCTTCGATTCTCATAGCTAATTCGTATCCCCTGAGTTCGATATCGATGGGATTTCCAAATGGGGCAACCTTTTTTACTTTGACGATGACTCCTCTTGTGATTCCCATATCGAGAAGATGTCTTTTCAGGGCGGCATTGTCATTGTGGAAGTCGAGGACTTTGGCAATCTGGCCTTTCTTGAGGTCGGAAAGATGACCATGGTCCCCGATTTTCAGGTTTTGGCGATGCTTTGTCGAATCGTTTATGCTCATATCATTGCCTCCGGATTCCAAAATATTATACATTCATCTATCTAGTATTGAAAATATACGATAAAAATAATTACGCAATCATAAGGATGTCTTTTTCACTTGTTGTGCTCTGAGGACTTTGACAAAGCAACAGACCAATGGTTTTAGTGTTTTGTATGACGGACCTGTCATAAGGCGGTGATCCTTATGGGTGTAGTTGCCGAAAGGCTAGGTATCTACTTGCAGGGTTGTTTTCGTTAGAAATGGCAAAGGATTGGTAATACTCATTACTGTCTATCGAAACGTCTGATAGTGAACCATACAATGCGAAATGATAGCAATTCATCGGAAACATGAAGAATCGGAAATCAAAGTATAATAAATACTCAAGGAATACTGATTTTGATTGTCCGGTGTGTGAGATATTCTATATGAAACGATAAATATTCTAATGGCTTTGCCTGTTTTCGTTAACGGAAGTATTGCATGAATCTGAAACATATCAAATCAGAGGGTGGTATTGACTATTTTATTCTGAATCACATCAGTAGAATGGAATGAGTCTTTACTATTTAAAGGAACAGGTTGAATTGACCCTTGTAGGAAAGACGAAGTCGGAAGGGGGTATTCTTTCGAATGACAAAGTCCGTGTTTGTTGCTCTAAGGATATCAATAGTGAAATGCCATGGAAAGTCTTCGCATGATTTTCATGGATTACGATTATCCTAATGAGGACAATGAATTCCATTTGAGTTCCCGGTGTTGGGAAGTCAGGAAAGAACTTAGGATTCATGATGAGATATGATCGAAAAATAATTTTAAGGAAACATTTAAAGTCCATGGCACAGTACATGTCAAGAGAACCGGAAAAATCGCTAAAAAGTATCATAAGATTCCTATGGAAACATGAAGGCTAGGCAGAATGTTTCCTCTATGAAGAAATCAATGAATTCCTAAAGTCGCATCAGTTGGATGATTGAAGAGGAAGATAATAGAAGAGTGGATTAAACATTGCCTAGATTCAATGTGTATTTTCCTTAATCATTTTTTTGCTTTCAAAACAAAGAGGACAGATAAGCAGAAGATGTTGTCTTTGTCTTCCAGGGAAAATGTCCCTCCATATTTTTCGACGATCATCTTGATGCTTCTTAGACCATAGCCATGGTATTTCTTGTTGCTTTTCCTGGTGACGGGCATTCCGTTGAGATAAGTGATTTTTCCGGCGTAGGAATTCTTTTCCGACACAGAGACCATGTTGCCGTGGGATACGATTTTCAATGTGATGATTCTTTGGTCCTTGGGAAGGTCCTTGACGGCTTCTATGGCATTGTCGATGATGTTTCCGAATACGGAATAAATATCCTCTTCGCTCATGAAATCCAAAGTGGTTCCATCCGCAATGCAGGAGAACTTGATTTCCCTTTTATTGCAGAACAGGGATTTCTCCGTCAGGATGATGTTCAATACCGGATTGGATGTCTTGATGGCGGAATCGTAGATACTGATCAATTTCGAGATGTTTTCTATGGTCTCTGGTTTTACTTGCTCCTGACTGGCGATAGCACGGATCTGATGTTTCATGTCATGACATTTGATGTTGATCATGTCGATGGTTTCCTTGGAAATCTGATACTGATTCCGTTCTTCATTTCTGAGTTCTTCGATGATTTCCAGGTTTCGTCTCAAGTCTGCCTTGTAGGACATCTCAAAGATGAAAAGGAGAGCGACAATGCAACAAAGTACATTGACAAGAGCAATGAATCCCATGAACATCGAATCGTAATGGATGGTTCCATAAAAAGATACCGCGGAATTGATGACGATATCGATAAAGAGGAAGAATGCTCCAATTGCTAGGGTAGAAAGATTGCTGACCAAGTTGATTCCTTCCGGATTCTTGATTCGGTTTGCAAAAAGCAGAAAAACAAGGTAATAGACAACAAAGTAGCTGATGAAGTAGATTAGTTCATCCATGGCACCGGTGAATAGTGCTATTTTGTCATTCGAATAAAGACCATAACTTCCATATCCTAATACGCCGGAAAAGTTTGCTATGGAAAAATACATTTCATAGGCAATATGTTCTGCTGTATATCCGCAAATTAAAGAGAAAAGAAGATTTCTCCAATTGCAGTCATAACGGAAATAAGCCATCAAATAGGTAAAAAAGAACATGACGAAGAACATCATCATGGTATAGAAGGAATTCCCTGTGGGAATCGGAAAGGCAAAAGCAAAGCCAATGCAAAGGAGATAGGAAACAAGTGTGCGGATGACAAAATGTGTCCTCTTCTTCAGCTTGAACAAAAACAGCCCTTCTCCGAACAAAAGCCACCCCATGAAGATGGTCCGATAGAAGAACAGACTGGAAATCGGATATAGGTTCATATTTCACCTAGATAGCGGTTCAGATCGTCGAGAAAGGCTTTCCGTTTCGGATGGGAGATCAGAAGTTCTGTCCCATGTACTTTACAGGAATAGCCCTCGACTGTCTCCACATAGCGGAGATTGACAAGAAAGCAGGAATTACATAAAGAAAAGCCACTTGGGGCAAGTTCGCCATAAATGGATTTCAGGGAACCATAGGTTCGATAGTCTCCGCTTTTTGTGTGATAGACAAGAAGATGATTCTTGACTTCCACAAAATAGAGGTCTTTCAAGGAAAGAACGATTTTTTTGTCGTTTTCGCAGATAAGGACTTTTTCCTTTTTTCTTGAACTGACAAGATCGAATATGGTTTTCATCCTGTTCTTGAAATCCCAATACGAAATCGGTTTTACGATATAGTCGGTTGCCTTGACCTGATAGCCATCGATGGCATATTGAGCAAGATTCGTCATAAAGACAAGGATGACATCCTGATCTTGTTTCCTCACTAGGTGGCTTGCATCCATTCCGTTTGTTTTTCCTAGTTCAATATCCATCAGAATCAGATCATACTTTCCATAGGAAAAGGAGGAAAGGAAATCCTCGGCAGACTGAAAGAAGAAGAATTCGGCCGGGGATTCATTTTCCTTCAAAAAGTCGGAAAAATAGTTTTTAAGCGTTTCTCTATCTTGTTTTTCGTCCTCGACAATTGCGATATTGATCATGTTTTCCTCCACAAAATCTTATCATATTTTGACTTCCCGAACAAAAAAATCCTGAAAGAATCATGACACTCTTTCAGGATTCATCGATTACTTTTTCTTGTCTTTCAAATCCTTATGGTTAAGGATGATAAGACTGGCAGGATAGGACATTACGAAAGAAATGAAGCCGAACAAAGGGACAAGGATATTACCTATGCCTATTCCCCAGTTTCCCTGAATCAATCCAAGTTCTGAATTCTCCTTGTCCAACCCGGTAATGATGATGCCTAGGGCAAGAATGATGGCTGAAGCTAGGAAGAAAATTCCTGAGACGATTCCAAGAATGGTAATAGTCTTTTCACTATACGATTTTTTTGTAAAGCAGATGACTGCCACTATAGCAGCAACGGCAGAACCGATAATCAGCAGAATCATTCCCAAGAGTAGGAAAGAATTGAAGTCAAGACGATCGTTACCGAAAACCATCTGAAGCAAGGTGATCGAATCTTTTCCCGTTTCCCAATAGGCGGGAAGAGCCATCATGCACAAAGAGAGAATTCCGGAGAAGAGGGCAACGGATTCAAAAATTCCGATTTTCTGATTTTCTTTCATTTATCTGTCTCCTTGTTCTTTCGGTTTGTGGAACCATGTCAGATAGATACATAAGCCTGCCCAAGTCAAAAGGCCGATGCCCACTATGATATCAAGAGCAAGCAAGGTTGGTCTCCACCAGGTGCCGTTGTTGGTTGTTTCGCGCTTTCCTATATTGGAACTCATATCGATTCCACTTGCGGTTTCGGTTCGGTAGATGGTGTCGATATAGGTGTATAGGATGTTGTGCGCAGCATTCTGCAAGGCCTTGACGCTGGTTGCCGAGGTGATGTCATCGAAGAGTTTATAAGATCCGGATGGATGTAATGCCAAATCGTTTCCGGCACGGATGCCTTCGTCCATATCATTGACGTTTCCAGCTTGATAGTAGTCGGTGATGGTAGAGCCCTTGAATCCCCATTCGTCTCTGAGGAGGGAAGTAAGTAGCGCATAAGAACCGGTTGCTCTGACAGAACCGATTCTGTCGACGGAAACCATTGCAGCGTTCGCGTTGCCGATCTTGACGGCGAGTTCAGCTGGTTTTGCCCAGATTTCTCTTAAGGACTGTTCGGTCATCCATTTATATTGACCGTTTCTTCCGGCATCGGAATCGTTTCCGGCAAAGTGCTTCATATATGCATAGACACCATTTTCGGTGCATCCTTTGACGGTGTATCCGACAAAGACACCGCACATTCTTCCGTCTTCGGAGAAATATTCGAAGTTACGTCCGCCAAGAGGAGAACGATGGACATTGCATCCTGGTGCATACCAACCCTGGATGTTCAGCGCCTTTCCTTCTTCGCCGATGGCATTTCCCCATTTGTAGGCTTTCTTCCAGTCCCAGGTCTGGGCAATGGTGCTGGCGGCAGGATATTTTGTCGCATGACCTCCGTCGCCGGAAGCGATGCTGGATGTGAATCCGGTTCCGCCGTCGCTATCGGTTGTCTTCGGTTTGCCAATCTTATCGATGGCGATGGTACCGAAACCGCCTTTTCCGGAAAGATCGCCTAGTTCCTGAACCGTAAGCTGCTGAATGAGTTTGTCCCATTTCGGATCGTCATAAGGAAGCCCTTTGACGTCCTGCAAAGTATAGTTGGTTTCTGTCGAACCGGTAATCGGCATTTCGTCCGTCTCGTCGATGAATGGATCATGGACTTTGAAGGTGTTTTCGTACATCTCTTTGGACATGTTCCTTATTTTTGTTTTTTTCGGGAAAGTTCCTTCAAAGTCTGCTCTGGAGAGATAGGTGATTCCCTGGTTGTAGTTGTTGTCTGGATTGTTGCCCTCGATAGAGATGGCATATTTTGCCTGAGGCTCATAGATTGTGGATGAGGCTCCGCTTGTGGAATTGGTATAGGTGGTGAAACGGTTTTTTACTTCGTTTCCGGTGACAGGATCCTTGTCGTACTGATAACTTTCACTGACTTTGAATTTCTTTTCGAAGGCAGAACTGTCGTCTTTCAGATGGTGAGAATCCGTACGAAGAGAGAAAGTGTAGTTTCCTTCTTCGACTTCGTATCCCATGAAACCATTGTTGTTCTTGTCGTAAGTGTCATAACTGGCAAGATCGGAAACTTTGGCAGTCAATGTGATTTCTTCTCCCTGTCCGGGATTGAGAAGACTTGTCTTTTGGAAATCAATCAGATTTTGGCTTGCCTTCTCGATTCCTCCTTTGGTATAGGGAGGATTGAAATAAAGCTGGACTACATCTTTTCCACTGAAGTTTCCGGTGTTTTCGACCCATACTTTGAAGATCAGAGTGTCATCTTTCCCGAGTTCTTCGTTGCCGCTGAGCTTTGTATCGCCTTTCATGACGGAATCCAAAGTCCATTTGAAGGAAGTATAGCTTAGACCATATCCAAACGGATATTGGACTACTGCATCATATCCTTCTTTCTTGTGACCATAGGAATTCAGGACAAGATTGTCGAAATAATGTTCTTCATCTGCGGTTTCATACCATTTGTATCCGACATAGATGTCTTCGGCATAATCGGTATATCTTCCTCCTCTTCCGGTGTAGTTATGTGTTTCTTCATTTCCGGTATTGACATAGCTTGGCGCAGAATCGAGGCTGTAGGCGCTTGTATCTACCATGTGTCCGTTTGGAGTCACGACACCAGCCAATGCCTTTACGATTGCCGTGGTTCCATAATATCCCGGATAGCCACAGTATAAGGCCGAGCTGATTCCGTCATAGTCCAGAAATCCCATTTCCATCGGAGCAGATGTATTGAAAATGCAGACTACCTTATCGAAATAGTCGGTGACATATTTGACCATGATGGCTTCTTTGTCCGAAAGACTGAGATAGTTTCTATCCGATACCTGTTGACCGTTTTCCCCATATTGGACTTTGGGTAGGTCGTCTCCTTCGGTTGCTCTTCGTGAGAAGACCATGATGGCTGTGTCTGAGAAATTTCTTGCAGCTTCCATCCTTTCTTTTGTATAGAAATCTGCTCCTGGTTCATAAAGACGATAATAAGTAGAAAACTGGTCTTGGTCTGGTGCGCCCTCTCTACGATATGGAAGCTGGTTGTATGCCTTTGCCAGGTCTTCATTGATGCTGAATCCGTTCTTTCTGAAAGCATCATAGAGAGTTACTTTGTCAGCAGCATAACCGCCTTCGGAGCTTCCTCCACCTTGATACATGAATCCGTTGTCGCTGGAACCCCATCCGAAAATATTGATTTTCGGATTTCGTAGCGGAAGCACATCGTTTGTGTTCTTTAAAAGTACCGCTCCATCTTCGACAATTTCTTCGGCAAGTGCCTTTCCCTTTGTTAGTGCTTCTTTGGCTTCTGCGGAATCATAGTTCGTTTCTGATTTCGAAAGATATAAATCGATGGTACCTGCAAATTTCATTGCAACACTATTGGCTGTTGCCAGGACTGCCGATAACATCAGGATTGTAGAAATGTTGATGATTGCTGTCGTTCGTTTCATATAAAAGATGTCCTTTCTTTTCGAAGAGGTCGTATTTCAAATGGTGAATAGAGATTAGGCCTGATAATCGGAGACGATGAGTTTGAAGCAGTCGGTATTCGGGAAAGCTGCTTTTACGTTGACGTTGAACTGATGGACACCTTTCTTGATCTGTTTTGAACCCAAGGTCACGTCCTTCCAGTTGTACCACTGGTTTTCGTCCGTATGCCCGAAATCCTGGTAGTTGGAAGTGAACGGATTGTCTTTGTCTTCATCAAGATAATAGGAGACATTGTCATCCAAAGACCATGGATTTTCGTATTTGGCTGAGACAGTGTGGAATTCAATTGTGCAATCGGCTTTTGCCTCGAATTGGAAGGCAAGGATACTGGGAGCAGAGATACAGGCAAGGCAGGTTCCTCCGCTTGTCGGATATCTGTTGTCGACATCTTCGAAGAAGCTGGCACATCCTGCTTGAAGGGTACAGCCGCTTGTATCACAGTCTTCGGCTTCGATGGTGTATTCACCGTCTTTGTCGATGGTTGCCAGGATTTCGATATCAAGAGAGATGCTCTGACTCTTACTGGTTTCGCTGGATTTGCTGCTGTCGACACTGGGCTTGATCGGCTCGAAACTGAATCCGCCATCCTTCTTGCTTGTTTTTTCGGTTTCCGAATTGTTGTTCGTTGATGTTTTGGTAGAGCTTGTGTCTCCGCAGGCAGACAGGGATGTCATGCATAGGACTGCAAATAGCGGAAGAAGGATTCTTTTCATTGCTTTTTTCATTTTGTTCTCCTTGTTCTTTCACTTTGTATAAGCTGAAAGTGCTTAGATTATGTCAATAAGTAAAACCGCTTACAATAGAAATTGTGTAATCTTGTTGTTTTGTGGCGAAATCTTACGAATGAGCATAGAAATTATAGAAAGTTGAATCTGATTTTCAATGAATGATAATTAAAATGGGCATAAATCTAAATAATAGGGGGAAAGAAGAGATTTTGTTGTCAAAATCAAAGATTACGAATTTTGAGTTGAAAGCGATTTCATTACATTATATGAATAGTAATAGGCAAAAACCTAGGAGGAAATATGAAAAACAAAAGAATCAGTAGCCTTATTCTGCTTTCTGCTTTGTCTGTTGCGACAATGATGAGCTGTAATTCCAACAAATCGGATATTCCCAGCGCAAAGTCAATCGGAACATCTGAGACATCTGCTTCCAAGATCAACAAAGAAGAGGAATCCAAGAACAGCCCAAAATCGGATTCGACCAAGCCAAGTACAAGTGTTACTCAGCCTAAATCGGATACGTGTACGCCTTCGATAAGCAGACCATCGACGGATAGCACCAAACCGAGCGACAGTACTCCTTCCATAAAGAAAGAAGTCGTAGTGACTCTTCAAGGAATGGGCGAAGTTGTAGAAGGAAAGACAATCCAGCTTACTGCTACAGTCGAGAATGCTGAAAATACATCCGTGACCTGGTCCAGTGAAGATGAGACAGTTGCTACGGTATCCGATGGTTTGGTTACTGCCCTTAAAACAGGCAATACGAAAATCAGGGCGACCTCTGTCGAAGATGATACCAAATATGCCGAAATGACTGTTGTCGTTGTTTCCCGTTTTGCTTTTGAAGTAACAGAGAACAAAGAATATGTTGTGGAAGGTGAGAACTTGGATCTTTCGAATGCGATTCTTCGTCAGGATCTTCAGGCGGCAGGCCTTGGTTTTATTGAAGAACCTACTGGCGGAAGCAAAGACAAAACGAGCAATGGAAAATGTATCAGAGGTGTAGCTACGGGATCTAAGCTTGGATTTGCGTTCAAGATGGATAAGAAATCAAGAATCCAAATCGTTGCCACACTTGCCAATTATGAGGAAGGATTCGATCTTGATTCCAATGTGAATTTCGCCTTGGATGATGCAAAACTTCTTTCCAATGCCGTCTTTGGCGGTCACTCTGTTCCGGATGATTACTGGCCGTGGCAGGATATTACCTTGGCTGATGTTCTTGTCGATGAGGGAGAACATACCTTTACAATTAATGTGACAGGTTCTCTTCCGAATTTGGATTGCTTCAAATTCGTTGTCAGTGACTATGATGATACAGATAAATATCTCTCCATTTCTCAGGATGGGAATATCATTGTCGATGTTGAGACGCTCAATCTTGATGGTTGGGTGCTCCGCGAGGATCTTGCAGCTGCGGGACGGACGAAGGAATCTATGATTGAAACAGCAACAGATGCCTATAACGGAAAATCCATTGGAGGTATCGGAAAAGGAAGTATATTCGAAGTTAGTTTCTATTTGGACGATGAAGCATTTGTCAAACCTTATGCAAGAATGGCTGACTATGGAGATGTATTCGATGTAGATTCTAATATCAAATTCACGATGGATAATACCCTTGTCACTAGTAATGGATATACGAGCTTTGGTCATACCGACCAAAATCAATTCTGGAATTGGAAGGATGTTGCTTTGACCGAGATGAAACTGAAAAAAGGATTCCATACGTTCAGATATGAAGCCATTAATAATGGTATTAATCTTGATGCCTTTATCTTGGAGACATCTTATTATGGAAGAACTGACGAGAAAGGATTTCAGATCGAAGGAAATGGAAAACTTACGGTCGAAGCGGAAACGATAAAGGTATCCGGAGGCAGTTATACAGTTGAGACTCCTACTGGTGATTCTTCTTCCATTACTAGTGGTGGAAAATCCATTGGAAACATCGTATCTGGAACGATCTTCTCGATTCCTTTCTTTGTCAAAGAGGAATGTGATATCGATATCATCGGTGCCATGGCCAAGTATGAAGATGTCTTTTCTTTAGATGACAATCTGGAAATCAAAATCGATGATGAAGTTGTCACTACCGGATATTCTGCTTTCGGACACACCGACAACAACCAGTATTGGAATTGGAAGCAGGTCAAACTGGTTTCACGCAGATTCGAAAAAGGGAATCATACCTTTGAGATGAAGGTAAAGAATCAGTGCCCGAATATCGACTGCTTCTATCTGGATGTCACAGGATATAATGACCTTCTCAATATTTCCAAGAATGGGACCTATCTTTATGAGGGCGAGAATCTTCCAACCGATCATATGAATTTTGATGCTGCCGGAATCTCCGGAAGAGTAGAATCGGATTCCAGAAGCAGCGGTGGAAAGTCTCTTGGTCATCTTGCCTCCGGAAGCTATTTCGATTTCCCGTTTTATCTTCAGGGAAACGCAACATTGGACTTGACTCTTGTCTTGTCCAAGTATGAAGCGATTTCGTTGAAGGATTATAAACTCTATATGGATGGAATCGAGATTGCTTTTGAGAATCCTGAAATGCAACTTGGAAGAAAGGAAGACGGAAGCAACGATTGGTTCAATTGGAAGGATTGCAAAGTCGTAAGTCAGGCTTTAGCAAAGGGAGAACATGTGTTCCGCTTCTCATTGCCTGGTAATGTCTGCAATATCGATTGCCTCAAGTTTGTGATTTCAGACTTTGCGGCTTAGGAATTCCAAAAACAAAAGACGGACAATAGCATCCGTCTTTTGTTTTGCTGTGTTACCAGATTGCTTCCGATTCCTCTCTTCCTTCAAAGACATTGTTATCGATGTCTTCTTCCATGGCTTTTTGTAATTCTTTTCCTTTCTGCTCCCTTACTGCTCGGGCAAGTGCTCTGTCGGGATCGAAGAAGTGATAATGGTAGTAGGGATCGGACTGAAACTCAATGAGGCAATCGTCATAGGCCTGCTCGATTTCGTCTTCGTCTGCTTCGGGATTCTCGTTTTCTAAATAATCCTTCCTGAATTCTTCCCAATCCGTTTCATCCGGCACTTTTTCGATGGTGAGTTCTAAAGCGGTTTGGCCTATATTCTGTCGGATTTTCGGAAAATGGATTTCGGCTAAACCGAAGTTGTGTTTGAACCAGTTGTAGACATCATCGGGATTACGACTGGTGCTGAAATATAAAGAAGGGTGTGTTTTGTCATGAATCCTATGATAAGCTAGATTTCTTCCATCCTGAATGATGGTGACAAAATCAATGGATATCTGTGTCATATTCTTTGGGCCTTTCTATAATTGGATTATGAAGCGGATTTGCTTTCCTTGGAATCGATATGGACGATTTTTCCGCAATCCATGATTCTTTCGTCATGACTTGCCAGGATGACCAGGGATGATTTAGCTTGTTCCTTCAAGATGTCCATGATTTCTTTGGCATGGGCGTCGCTTAAGGAGGAAGTCACTTCATCAAGAAGATAGAGCTTTTTGCTTTTTGACAGTTCGTTTGACAGAGACAATAGAATCTCTTCTCCTCCGGACAATCCATGGATGCTTCTATTCGATTCTAGGTGGTCGAAGTTCTTCTGTTCTTTGTCGACAAAGAGACTTCTGTTTTCTCCGACATTTAGAAAGTCAATCAGATTTCCTCGTGGAAGAAGAAGCGAGATGTTCTTTTTCCGGAATTCTTCTTTCTTCTTCGGCGTGAGAATGTTCAGGTCTTCTTTGTCGAAAAGATATTTTCCTTTGAATCCATCGTCGATGAGGGCAAGGAAATAGAGCAGGGTTGTTTTCCCGCATCCATTGTCTCCGGTCAGGATATAAAGGCCGGTATCGTTGAAATCGTAGGAGAAGTAATCGAAGACGATTCTTTTCTGAAAGCTTCTTCTTAGATTGATTAGTTTGATCATCAGTATTTCTCCCTTAGATAGGCTAACATCTTCGTATGTGATGTCTTTTTTTTCAGAACAAAATGATAAATCAGATAACTTATAAAATCGAAGACGGCAAAAGGGATAAGAACAAGAGGATTGAAGACGAAAATCGGAATCGAGGTCGGAAAAACTGCGTTCATGATCGTGTAAAGTATGACATATAGGACTAAAGATAAAAATAGGGTAATTGTGGTTTCCAGGAAGTGATAGAGGCCAAGATTTTTCTTGATATTCTCACACCCCTTGGATTTCAGAAGAAAGACATTTCCTAGATATTCATCGATTTCGAACATCGAAAACAGGACGAAAAGAAAAACAATCAGAGCGCAGAGACTGATGAATATGAAAACATAGGACTGTTTTTCAATTCCTTGAAAGCTGAGTAAATCTAAAACCGCTTCATCCTCGTAAGATAATCCGCTTAAACGATCCATGTCCAAAGTCAAACAGGAGAAAAAGAAGAATATGAAACCATTCAGGAAAAGAAAGATGAGATTGAATGGTAGATCTATCTTGGCAAGATAGAAATAGAATCTTCTCTTGATATCATTCATGTTTTGATACCTTCTTTCTGAAAAGAACGGAACTGATAAGGAAGATGAGGAGAGAAAAAATAAATACTACCGGTAGTCCGGAAAGAAAGAATGTGCGAAAAGAAGTCTGCGTAAGGGTCAATATTCCTCCTATGATAAAGGAGAGTGAAAGTACAATCAAGTTCGGAATGGTGGAAATCAGATGAATCTGATTCCACGTCAGGCCTCGTATATGAAGAAGAACATAATCATGATACTCCCTTTTCAAAACGGATTGATAGAGAATGGATTCCAAAAACAAAAATAATAATGTGAAAAAGCAAAACATCAGGGAATAGGAATAAATACTAGAATAACAATCACTGTTGTTTGCCTGGTAATATTCAAGATCTTTGTTATGGATAATGGTTTCCGCTGAAACAATGGAATCAAAATTAAGTCTTTTGTTTGCGATGTAGGAAGCTTTTTCGAACGTGTTCGTATTTGTGGTCAAGTAAACGGATGAGTATTCCGAGTAACAACTGCTTATATTCCTGAGCTTGTCGTCTGAAAGAAAGATAGTTGATTTTGAATCATCTTCATCAAGACCATCAAGAACGAAAGTATCAACACCATCGGGAAAGATTTTGTTGTAATCGACCATAAATGGGTCTGACATTGACCTATAGATTGGCTTGGAAAATGAACTGACATGTTTTGAGGAATATAGTTCCGGATCGGATAGATAGAACGTATTCTCTTGAAAAGGATAGGACTGATATTTTGGATACTTCGTCTTCAAATAGGAAATACTTCGAAGGAAAATAAAGGAATGATACTGATGTCTCTTTTGATCTTTTGTTGAGGAATCGGAATCATAGAAGAGGTTTCTTTCCAGAATCAATGGTGGTGTGTCTATGGATTTGGAATGATATATAAAAAAATCCTCTTTTATGGAATTGTCAATGATGATTTTTGCTTTTTGGTTTTCATATTCGTAGGTATAGTCACGAATCTTGATTCCATTTGGATAATTCTTGTTCTGCATGTTGTTATAGAAAGATTGGTTGCAGTAATAATTATTGTCAGAGTCGCTAATGGCAGTGGATTGAACCGTCATTGGATAAGTGACGATGGAGTAATAGCAATCTCCCTTGAATTTTCTGATGATGTCCTTAGAAGTAATGCTGTGATTGCAGTTCAAAATGATATAACCTTGTTTTCTGATTCCGGACACAAGATAGAAGAAGGAATCATTTAGGTTTGTATAAGTTCCTAAAAATACGAAAAACAGGATTAAAGAGGATACGAATATGTGGATAATACTTGAAAAAAGTCTTGATTTCATCAAAGAAAAACATATATTTTTGCAATTGATTTTATGGGTGTTTTCTTCTAAGGATTTTTTTTCGTTTTCTTTGAGATTGTTTTTGTGAATTTTCAGTTTTTTATTATCCAGTATATATATTTGGTTTGCGTATTTTTCTAGAGAAACATCATGGGAAACAAGGATGACAAGGCTAGTTTCTGATAATGTCAAAATTCTGCTTATGATTTCTTTCCTTTTCTCTTTGTCCGAGGAGGATAAGACTTCATCTAAAAGATAGATATCCTTTGGCTGACTTAATGAGGTATGAAGAATTGCGTATTCCTGCTGCCCTTGAGACAAGGATGATATCTTGGTATGAGTCACAGACTTGCCGTTTGAATAGATGTTTTGATTGTCCTCAACGGACAAAAAAGATATCATGTTGTTTTTCTGCAGGACGTAACAAATATGTGTCTTGCGAAATAATGTTTGCTTCTTGTCCGAGTCCGTTCTGTGGTTTTTCCCATTATAAAGAATTTTGCCTTCATATTGATTGTCTATTAAGGAAAGCATATTGAAAAGAGTGGTTTTTCCGCAACCATTTTCTCCTTTGATGATGACAAGCCCTCTGTCAGGGAAACAGGCATAATCGATGTCAAACAATTCTTTAGAACCGATTGTTTTTTTTACTCTTTTTAATTCTATCATGATAATTGAATTACGAAAGAATCGTATGCGCTGGATTCAAATTTATCAAGTGCAGTATGAGATCCATGGAATGTGTCCATTTTAAGTTCGATAGCTATTGAATCAGGCACTTTACTACTTTCTACTGCAAAACATCCATAAAAAGCGAAATTGAATGGTTTGGAATCATCTGTCCCATTGGTACAAGGACCTGAAAATAGTTTTGATGAATCCTCAGTTACTTTTGCGAAATAAGTTCCAGTATTATCCTTTTTGGTATTAGCCAAACTCACATTGTTGTTATAATCGAACCTTTGATTGAAAGCAATCCTATGGTCATTTTCCGAGCGGCTGATTGTGGAGGTGATATACGCAACAAGTCTGGTATCAAAATGGTTGATTAAATTCAAATCTTTATAGATGTCATATACAGAATCAAAATAAGAGTTTGTAAAAAGATTTGTGCAATCTTGAAATTTGTCTCCATGATAGGAATTTAGAGCATCCGTTACGCCTTTATATTGTGTTTGCTTGTTCGAATTATATGAATTCTCAGTATATCGTGTATCTGTTGGATTAACGTCGCGTAAGTAACGATAACTATTTAAAGATCCTGATGAATCATAACCAGGACATTGATAACTGTGCCCAGTATAATCGATTCCTCTAAATTCCGCATTGAAATTTATGTAGTTTAAAAAACCAGCATGTTTTCCGTCAAACCAGTTTCCAACACCACCTTTGTATTCGACAGCATTATTGACATAGATGTCCGCCTGGTAAAGAAGAATAAATCCTGGATGATAATTGATTTGAACTTCTGTTGGTTTATACATTTGATAAAGCTCATAATTAAAAGTTAGTTTTGCAACAGGCAATTTCTTGATATTAGAAAGTGTTGTGATTGTTTTGCTATGGTAATTCTGTAGTTGTTTTTTACAATAAATATCTTCGTGTCGAATATTAGATTTGACATAAATGAAATTAGATGATGATGCACTTATTAAGGAAAGTAACAAGGGAATCAAAAAAACTTTTTGTTTCATTAGAATGAAACCTCCCTTTTTCAGCTATTATATACCCTTTTGAAAAAATGAGATAATTATTTACAAGTGATGCTTGGTTGATCGTAACAGCTTAGCAACAAGATAATCTGATTTTCGATTTTATTGGCAGGTATACCAGGGCCGTAATTTAAAAATTGAAATATTCCTTTGCTTCGTTCGCTTGTATATTGCTGTCAATTTTCAATACTGACCATATTGCACATCAGTATTGAGTACTTTGAAAACACTTCTGAAACATTTATCTGATTTAATGGAAGAAG